>DSBN01000240.1 GCA_011046055.1 Sediminispirochaeta sp.
CTGGCGGTTCGACCGGAGTGGTGGAACTCGAAGGAGGCCATTTTGGGTACCGTATCGGTAGTCATAATAGCTTCGGCGGCGTCGGCGAAGGCGGTGGGAGATTGTTGCGGCTTGCAGTGTTTCTCAATGGCCCGGCACATATCATCAATGGGCAGCGGTACGCCGATGACGCCGGTGGAGGCTAAAAAGATTTTTTTCGGATCGCTTTCCAAGCAACGGGCTAAGGTTTGTGCCAGACGCAGCGAATCTTCCTGGCCGCGGCTGCCGGTGCAGGCGTTGGCGTTGCCGCTGTTTATCAGAATACCGCGCACATCCTGCCCCAAGAGCTCGCGGTTCCAGTCGACACAGGCCGCCCGTACCCTGTTGCTGGTTAGCATGCCGGCGGAAGAGACCGGATGGGTGCTATGCAGTATCGCCGTGTCGAGGCCCCGTTTCTTTACCGCGCCGTGGAAACCCTGCGCCAGAAAACCTTTTGGTGTTTGAATGCTCTCCATGTTCAGCCTCCTTTGGCTCCTTGGATTGTTTTTAAAACTTTAGGGAAAAAGAGGCGGGCTTTCCAGTCCCATAGCCTCGGGCAGCTTGAAGCGAATATTCATGTTCTGCACCGCCTGCCCCGCGGCGCCTTTTACCAAATTGTCGATGGCTCCCAGGACCATAATGTTTCCGGTCCGCTGATCCCATCTGATACCGATGTCGATGTAGTTCGATCCTCGGACCCAGCGGGTTTCGGGGTAGACCTTCGGGGGAAGTATCCTGACAAAAGGCTCTCCCGGATAGAAAGAGCGGTAGAGTTCCTGGAGTTTGGAGTCGTCATAGCCAGAGGCCCTTCCGGACTCCGGCCGCAGGTAGGCGCTGGTGAGGATCCCCCGGTTCATCGGTACCAGGTGGGGGGTGAACTGCACGGTGACTTTTGTCGACGCTACTTCTCCGAGGTACGTCTCGATCTCCGGAGTGTGTCGGTGGTCACCGACCTTGTACGCCTTGATGGACTCGTTGACCTCCGCGAAGTGAAGGGCCTGTACGGCCTTTCTCCCGGCCCCGGAGACGCCCGACTTGGCGTCGATGATGATAGGATACAAAGGCTCTCCCGTATCGCTGAGGGGCGGAATGCCTTCGGCTATGATCGGTGCCAGTGAGAGTATTGAGCAGGTGGTGTAGCAGCCCGGGTTGGCGATGAGATTGGTCTTGGCGATTTTGTCGCGATAGAGCTCGGGAAGTCCGTAGACCGCCTGCTTCATGAGATCGGGGGAGCGGTGCTCCACCTCGTACCATTTCTGGTAAGTTTCGACATCGGGGAGACGGAAATCCGCCCCCAGGTCGATGATGACCGTCTTGCTGAGTATTTCTTGGGTCAGCTGCCCGGAAGCGATACCGTGGGGCAAGGCCAGGAAGACGACGTCACAGCTTGCGGCGACCTCCTCAATGTGCTTGTTTTCACAAATCTGGTCGAAGGCGGCATTTCGAAAAGAGCCGGTGATCTCGCTGTATCGTTGTCCCTGGTAACTTCTTGATCCCAGGTACACCAGTTCTACTTCCGGGTGGCTCGAGAGTATCCTCAACAGTTCGACTCCTCCGTAACCGGTGGCGCCGATTATGCCTGCTTTTATCATTGATCGATCTCCTTGACGGCTGTATTTCGTTCCGCCCCGGGGGCGGGATGGAATGTATAAAATTACACAAATAGTGTATAATTTTACATAAAAAAATGCAAGCAGGGATGGACAAGAATGGGCGTCGAGAGACTATTTGACAGATCAGGACAATTAGATATAGTAGATACAAGTACGAATATGTGGAGAGGCGTATTTTGAAAATCGGCAAAATGGATTTTGATATCGGAAACAGAACCTACATCATGGGAATCCTCAACGTCACCCCGGACTCTTTCTCCGACGGGGGAGAGTACGATACGGTCCAGCGGGCCGTGGAACGGGCTCTGCGGATGGAGGCCGAAGGAGCGGACATCATCGACGTGGGGGGAGAGTCGACACGTCCGGGGCATGTACCCATTAGCAGCAGCGAGGAGTTGTCCCGAATACTGCCGGTTCTGGAGGCTCTCCGAGAGAAGCTGGAGGTGCCCATCTCGGTGGATACCTACAAGGCCGATGTGGCTGCGGCGGCGGTAGACGCCGGGGCCGGAATGATCAACGACGTGTGGGGGCTGAAAAAAGACCCGCGGATGGCCGCGGTGGTGGCGGAGAAGGGGGTGGCTCTATGCGCGATGCACAATCAGGACGGAACGGAGTATCGTGACTTGATGGGCGACCTGATCGCCGCGCTGGAGGAGTCGGTGAATATGGCCCGAGAAGCCGGGGTGGACGAGGATAGAATAGTCGTCGACCCGGGGATAGGCTTCGGCAAGACGGTGGAGCAGAACATAGAGGTCATGCGCAAGATCGATCTGCTCGGCAAAACCGGCCGGCCCTGGCTGCTCGGGACCTCCCGAAAGTCATTGATCGGTAAAACCTTGAATCTCCCAATGGACCAGCGCATGGAGGCGACCATCGCCACCAACGTACTGGGGATCCGCGGAGGGGCGGACTTCATCCGGGTTCACGACGTCTTGGCCCATAGAAGAGCAGCCGCAATGACCGACCGGATAGTCCGCCCGCTCCTCCGAAAGACTCACTACGCCTACATCGCGATGGGTTCGAACCTCGGAAAGCGCTTGGAGCACTTGAGAGCGGCCTTAGCCCATCTCGAAGAAATTCCGTCTCTCCAGCTCCTCCGGGTCTCGAATCTCTACGAGACGAGCCCGGTGGGCTACACCGAACAGGAGAGTTTCTTGAACGCCGTGGTGGTATGCAAAACCGAATTGAACTCGCATGAATTGCTGCGGAAGCTCCTGGCTATCGAAACAAAGATGGGACGAAAAAGGGAGCTGAAGTGGGGACCGCGGAACATCGATTTGGACCTGCTGATTTACGATGACGAGCAGAGATCCGATCCTTCGCTGGAACTGCCCCATCCTCGAATGCACGAAAGGCTCTTTGTCTTGAAGCCCCTGTGCGATGTGGCTCCGCTGCTCGTCCATCCTTCGCTCAACCGCCGCATTTTCGAACTGCTGCGTTCCCTGGATTTCCAGGATCAGAAACTCAGCCTCTACGCGGAGAACTGGGCCAGCTAGAATTGAGAATCGCCGCGCCGTCTAAGCCGTGCCTAAGCGCCCCGCTCGCTTCCATCGAAGCAGGGCAGGTAGAGGGTGAAACAGGTTCCCTCTCCGACCCGGCTCTCTACACGGATGCCGCCGCCGTGTTTTCGTAGGATTGAGTAGACGACGGTCAGCCCCAGACCGGTACCCTCCTCCTTGGTGCTGTAGTAGGGGTCGAAAAGAAAGGGGAGTTTTGATTCCTCGATACCGGTTCCCGAATCTTCGACCTTGACCCTGATGTGCTCTCCCGGGCTTATGCCCAGAAGCTCCTCCTGTTGCCGTCGAGAACTTCCAGAATCGAAGGGCTCCGCCTGTACAAACAGCCGGCCTCCCTGGGGCATGGCCTGTTGAGCGTTGATGAAAAGGTTGTTGAAGACCTGCTGCAGTTGTATCTCGTCGCCAAATACCGGTTTGAGCTCCTCGGTGAACGCCGTTTTTATCGTGATCTTGTCGCTGCGGATGCTCAGTTGCAGACATTCACGGATCACCTTCGTGATATCCAGGCTGCTGCGTTGGGGGGTACTGTATTTTGAGAAAGAGAGTAGTTTCGAGGTCAGCTCCGAGGCGTGGTTGCAGGCCTGCTCGGCACTGGAGAGCAGTTCCCGGGGCTCCTTTGCCGCGGTGCTCAGAATCTGTTTGGTCAGATTGATGTTGCCCTGGATCGAGGTGAGCATGTTGTTGAAGTCGTGGGCGATCCCCCCGGCCATCAGGGCCACGGTCTCGAATTTCTGCATGCTGATCAGCTCCGACTCCATCTGCTTCATATAGGTATGGTCCAGGAAATAGAGGAGATAGTAGCTGCTGTCCGCGGTGCTGATTCTATCGGCGGAGAGGATGATATCGGCGGTTGCTCTATTAGCCCGGATTATTTGGGTGGGGAAGGCCTCCACGCGCCCCTTCTCCCGCAGCTGGCGAAAAAAGGCGTGGTGTCTCTCCTCTTCTGCCCAGCGCAGGCGGGGATAGTCATGAATGCCGCGTACCCGGAACAGCTCTTTTCCACTGCTGTTGAGCATCTCGAAGTTTTCCGTCTCCGGGTCGACCAGCGCCATCCCCAGGGGGTTCTGCAAAAAGGCGGTCATGAATTTCTGCTCGGAGCTCTTCAGAGCCAGGGATGTCTTCTCGTGCAGTTCCTTCTCCTTTTCCAGTTTGAGCATGGTGCGGCGGTCGTGAGCGGTGCAGAGATAACCGACCAAATCCCGATGTCGGTCTCTTAGGGGGGAGAAAATGAGTTCTACTGGAATGTATTCTTTGGTTCTGGTTTTGAGTACCGTTTGGTACTGGGTGCCTTTTTCCATACCAATATTCGGGGAGGATGTTCTCTCCCTGAGCAGGGGAAAAAGATGGGCGAGGTTTAGCCTATGAAAGTCAGATCCCTGGTATCCGCTCATATCCTCGAAACTCCGATTCCCATAGATGAGCTTGCCGTCGATATTGAACAGGAGGACCATGTCGTGGATGTGCTGGAGAATTCGCAAGGAGGTGATATCCGGTTCGGGGTGCAGTAGTTGGTATTTGAACATCGAGTAGGCGACCCCGGATATCCAGACCAGCATGCAGACCGGAGCAAGCGGAGGAAGGTGGTAGACGCCGAAAAAGGGAGCCAAGGTGCCGAAAAGGCTGCTGAGCAAGAAGCCGATGGCCAGGGTGAGCATAATGACCAAGGATTTTCTTCTCTCCCTTTCGCTGGGAGTATGTCTGAACCACCATAGATAGCCCGCCAGGCTAAGGGCAATGTACGAGCTGTAGTAGATGATGTTGATGTAATACCAAGGCGATTGTCTATTGTACTGGATTATCCACCCGTAGTCGGTCATAGTGAAGTCGGCTATCAGCAGGACCCCAAAGCCGGAAGACAGGTAGATCAGCAGCCCCGGCAGATAGAAGAGTACCACTTTCCATCCCCTGATCTGCGAACAGCAGTTGCTGATACGCAGGGCGAAGTGTAGAAAGGGCGCCGGGAAGAGAACAAAGACCCAGGCGAAATAGTGGTAGGTCCGCCACACGGCTTCCCGGCTCGGGGCGGCTATGGCTATGCTGTTGGCCAGCGCCCAGAGAAAAAACACAACGCTCAGGGAGAAAAAAAGTCTGTTGATAAAGACCCTAGGTCCTCGAAGGAGGGCAAAAGCTCCAATCAGTAGGTAGAGCACCGCGGCGGTGAAGCTAAGATGAGAAAAAAGGTTCATCTCCTTGTGCTATGTGCTCCTCTCTATCGGGCCGTACTCTTGGTGGACGATCTTGCTAAAGCTCTCCACCTCCTCGTCTATTTGAGAGACCAAGTCGGCCAATTCTTGCGCATCACCCTCTCGGTTTTCAGAGAGCTCTTTGGCCAACGTTTCGATTTTCTGGGCCAACTCGCTGAGTCTGGCGGCGCTGACGGTGCCGCTGGTTCCCTTCAAGGCGTGGGCGGTGCGGTTCAGGTGGTAGTAGTCAGCCTCGGATAGTGCCTTCTTTACTTTCTCGCCGTGAGCCAATAAATCGGGAAGGCTGCCCTTGATGATTTCCCGCTCCAACTCGGTATCGTGGAGACAACGGTTGCGAAAAGATTCTTGATCAAATACCTTATTCATGCGAGCTCTCCTTTAAGCTATTTGGCAACCCCAGGTATCGTTCCCAAGAGCTCTGAGATGGTGTCAAAGGGTGCGCTGTCACGGTTGAGAATCGAGTAGACCGCCTGTATTATCGGTGTCTTGAGTTTTTTCTCCTTGACTATTGTTTTGGCGTATTTGCACGCGGCGACTCCCTCCGGAAGGTAGCCGATCGAATCTATACTCTCGATCAGGTCGTCGATGTTGCGGAAAGGCTCTATCTTTCTCTCATGGATGATCTCGCGCCCGAAGCGTCGGTTGCGCCCGTAGACGCTGCGGCAGGTAACGTCGAGGTCGCCCACCGCGGCGATGGAGGTGAAGGTTTCGGGATGGGTGGAGCCGAGGGCGAAGCCGATCTGCTGAATCTCGCTCAAACCGGCGGCCAGCAACAGGGATTCGGTGTTGTCGCCGACTA
Organism: Sediminispirochaeta sp.; assembly: GCA_011046055.1. GTDB lineage: Bacteria > Spirochaetota > Spirochaetia > DSM-16054 > Sediminispirochaetaceae > DSBN01. The sequence continues at coordinate 6,152 of DSBN01000240.1, forward strand.
TAGGGCTTATCTCTTTGAGGGCGTCCAGCATGCCGAAGGCAAGGGCGATTACGTTCTTCACCGCTGCCGCCGTTTGTACCCCCGCCACGTCCAGGGAGGAGAAGACCAGCAGGGTCTTGCCGGAGAGCAGCTCCCGGAAACGGATGGAGTTCTTTGGGTTCTTCGACGCGCTGATCAGTCCGGTGATTTTTCCCCGAGCAACCTCTTCGGCGTGGCTGGGGCCTGAAATATAGACCATATTGTCCTTGTAGACCCCGGGGAGGTACTTTTCCGCCGCCTCTACCACGGTCAGTGGAGTCTGCCCGGTGTCTATGAAGCCTTTGGTCAGGAAACCAATGGGAATCTCGCCCTCAATAATCGATGGGGCCGTAACGATCTCTTTTATAGTCTTGAGAAAGTAGAGAGAGGGGACGGCGATAATTAAAAAATCCTTCTCCTCCACCAGATCACGGAGATTAACCGAAGCTTGAATAGACGACGGGAGCTGGACTCCCAGAAGATAGTCACGGTTCATATGTTCTTTGTTGA
>DSBN01000180.1 GCA_011046055.1 Sediminispirochaeta sp.
GCCCCCGTGTCATCGATTTTGGCAGCTACCGGATCGACCTCACCGCGGTGGAGCAGCTGATCCACCCCAGTCAAGCTCGAGCGATCGCCGCGGCGATGCTGCGGGTCAAGGAGATGGCCGTCGAAGGGCAGAGCCTGTCGGCGATACTCGACCGGATGCAGGCAGAGCTCGAGGAGAAAGGCTTGGACTATCTCGGCGGCAACGGTACCGGACGCTACCCAGGAGACCTGATGATGTTCAGGAGGCTCGAACTGGCGGCGGCGCTGAATCGCCTTCGGAGTTTCAGAGTCAAGCAGCTCGACGGATGATGGTCAGGATCCGTTTTTATCAGGAACTCAATTTTTTTTTGAAAAAAGAACAGCAGCAACACGGTCTCGAAGTCGAATCGGCTCCGGGGCAGACGGTGAAGGATCTGATCGAGTCGTTCTCCGTGCCCCACGTGGAGGTCGACCTGGTGCTGGTGAACGGGGAGTCGGTGGACTTCTCCTACCAGCTGCGGGAGGGCGATTCGGTGGCGGTCTATCCGGTCTTCGAGAGTTTGGATATCTCTACGGTGAACCACCTGCGGCCAGAACCGCTGCGGGAGCCACGCTTCATCGCCGACGTGCATTTGGGGACATTGGCCCGGCGTCTGCGGACCCTGGGTTTTTATACGGAATATCAGAATCACGCCGACGACAGCTACCTGGCCGAGCGATCTGCCAGGGAAGGTTTGATCCTGCTGAGCCGGGACCGACAACTGCTAATGCGCAGGATAGTCTCCCGGGGAGTATACATTAAAAATACCAAACCCAACGAACAGGTTCGTGAGCTGGCGGCCCGGCTGGACCTCTACGAGAAGATTCGTCCCTTCAAGCGCTGCGTAGTCTGCAACGGGCTGCTGCGGAGGTTGGAGATCGGAAGTCGTGAGTGGGAGGAACGGCAGCATCAGATCCCGCCGGGAGTGCGGAAGTGGTGTCGTAGTTTTCGTATCTGCGACTCCTGTGGGAAGATATTCTGGCGGGGCAGCCATTTGAACCGGCTGCAGGCTCTGCTGCACCAATTGGAGCAGGATGCCCGGCGGAAGGCCGAGTAGATTTGCGTGGCAGCGGGGCGACAGTGAGTTGCAGCCAGTGGCAGCGCGTAGCAGCGAGATGGCAGCGCGGCGGTGGCGTAGCTGTTGCTCACATCACCGTACGGCCTTTGAGGCTACGGGCCAGGGTCATGCGGTCGGCGTACTCCAGGTCTCCGCCCACCGGGAGGCCCGAGGCCAGGCGGGAGACGGCGATGCCCTTTTCCTTCAGCAGCTTCTGCAGATACAGAGCGGTGGTGTCCCCCTCCACGGTAGGATTTGTCGCCAGGATGACCTCTTGGACCGGTTTCTCCGTGACCCGGCGCATCAAGGCGGCCACGGTGAGATCTTCGGCGCCCACTCCGTCCATCGGCGAGATCGCACCGCCTAAAACGTGGTAGAGACCGTGAAACTCCCCGGTCTCCTCGATGGTTTGGACGTCTTGGGGTTCCTCGACCACGCAGAGCAGCGAGCCGTCCCGACTGGGGGAAGAACATATTGCGCAGGGGTCCTCTTCGGTGTAGTTGCCGCAGACCGAGCACTTGATAATGGAGTTGTGTAGATTGCTTAGTTGATCGGCCAAGAGGCGGGCGATGGCCGGGTCCGACTTCAGCAGCCAATAGGAGATACGAGCGGCGCTTTTGCGACCGATGCCGGGCAGGCGGGAGAAGCTCTTGATGAGTTTTTCCAGGGTGTTCAAGGTCAGCTCCCCATGAAGCCGGGCGGGATGTCCATGCCGCCGGTCAGATTGGAGGCTTCCTGCTGGAGCTTTTCCCTGATCTTCCCGGAGGCGTTGTGAAAGGCCGCGAGGATCAGGTCTTCCAGCATCTTTATGTCATTCGGATCCACCGCTTCGGGTTCGATTTTGATACTAGTGACTTCCATCTGCCCGTTCATGTCGACACGGACCATCTCGCCGCCGGCGGTGCCGGTGGCCTGGATGTGCTTGAGTTTCTCCTGCATCTCTCCGAATTGTGACTGCAGGTTTTGTAGATTTTTAAACAGATCCATTGGGTTCATGATTTTCTCCCTCGATTATTGTACCACGAAATACTTTTTTGACCAAAGCAGCCTGGCTGTCCTGGGGGGGCTCCTCGGTCTCCCCATCGTCGTTGCCGCCGCCGCCGTTGTTGGTTTTGGTGGCGAATGAAAGCTCTATACGGCACGAGAGAACTTCCTCGGCGACGCTTTTTAGCAGGGAGATCTCTTCCTGCAGCTTGTGCATGGAGTATTTGGACTCGCAATCCAGCTGCAGGCGATCCCCTTCGAGCTGCCACTGTACTACGTGGCCTAGCGCTGAAGCAAGGGAAGGGCGCTGTTTGAGGTTGTCGACTATAGCCTCGACCTCGTTCCGTGAGAGAGACCGTTTGGGTTCCGGGGCGGCTGGGGCCGCCGGGGCCGCCGGGGGTTCAGCTTCGTTTAGGGGCTTTTTTTTTTCCCAGTGGCTGTTTCCGGGGCTGGTCTCGGGGCCGATGTCGAGGCGCCATGGCTGACTTGCGGTCCGCCGCTGGCCTGGGAACGCATCTCCGAGCGAAGCTCTTCGATTTTTCCCAGAATCTCCTCCGGGCTGAGGCGCTTTCCTAAGGAGGAGAGTTTACTCAGAAGCAGCTCGAGTTCGAAGCGCTGGTTGAGGGAAAAACGGATATCCCGGTAGACTCGCAGCAGCTCCTCGATGGCAAACTCCAGCTGGGTGGAGGAAAAGGCCCGGCGGAGCTTCTCCGGAAAACGGTCGAGTTGATAACCCAAAAGCGATTCGCGCTCGATCCCCGCCTGGATCAGCAGCAGGGCGCGGAAATATTCGCTCAGGTCGATCAAAAACTGTTCTATCGACACTCCCCCGGCGATAATTTCCTCGGCCCGGTCGATGACTTCACCGGTAGCTCCGGAGGCCATCAGCCCGACGATTTCTCCCACCGCTTCAATACCGGCTAGCCCGAGTTTGTCCTGGATATCTTTCAGGGTGATGTGGGCGTCGGAGAAGGAGGCGATCTGGTCGAAAAGGGTGTATGCGTCGCGCAGCGAGCCGGTAGCCTCCTTGGCTATCCAAAATAGGGCTTCGTCTTCGGCGGTGATTCCCATTTCCGTGGTGACTTCGTGAAGCTGCCTTTTGATCTCTTCCACCGGAATCAGTCGAAAGTTGAACTGCTGGCAGCGGGAACGGATGGTCGCCGGGACTTTGTGTATTTCGGTGGTGGCGAAGATAAAAACTATATAGGGAGGTGGCTCTTCGATGGTCTTCAGCAGCGCATTGAAGGCGCTGTTGCTGAGCATATGGACCTCGTCGATGATATAGACTTTGTATCGGCCGTTGCTCGGAGCGAAGAGCACTTCGTCTTTCAGCTCGCGGATGTCGTTGACCGAGGTGTTGCTGGCGCCGTCGATCTCGATCACATCCAGGGAGTTGCCCCGGGCGATCTCCTGGCATTGGGAGCACTGGCCGCAGGGCTCGGAAGTGGGGCCCTGTTCGCAGTTCAAGGCTTTGGCCAGGATTCGGGCGGCGGAGGTTTTTCCCACCCCCCGTGGCCCGGAAAAGAGGTAGGCGTGGGCAAGCCGACCCTGTTCGAGGGAGCTCTTCAAGGTGGAGACGACGAAATCCTGACCGGCCAGTTGGTCGAATGCTTGGGGGCGTCGTCTGGTTGCGGTTACTTCATAGGGCATATCGGCTGCTCACCTTTCGTTAATTAAAAAAGAGAAAACCCCTTCAGCTCGGACCAAGTAGACCGCGTCTCATAGACGGGCCGCTTACCGCTGCTACCTTCCGGTCCTGACGGGGTTGGGCGGCTGCCTATAGCACGGAACCTGGTCGTCAACACTGAAGGGGAAGGCTACGGAGAGAGAGGGATTCGAACCCTCGGTACCCGGGTAGGGTACATACGCTTTCCAAGCGTACTCCTTCGGCCTCTCGGACATCTCTCCAGATGAGAACAATGTAAATTCGGAGAGAGAGGGATTCGAACCCTCGGTACCACGAAGGTACAGCGGTTTTCGAGACCGCCCGATTCGACCACTCTCGCATCTCTCCGAAAAAGCGTACCCAAGAGGACTCGAACCTCCGACCTTTAGATCCGCAATCTAACGCTCTATCCAGCTGAGCTATGGGTACAAAAGTAGCGGAGAGGGAGGGATTCGAACCCTCGGTACCCGAAAGAGTACAACTCCTTAGCAGGGAGCCCGATTCGGCCGCTCTCGCACCTCTCCAATAATACATTCCGGATGCCTAAAGACGGAGAAGGTGGGATTCGAACCCACGGAGCCTTGCGGCTCAGCGGTTTTCAAGACCGCCTCCTTAAACCACTCGGACACCTCTCCATGCAACTCGGTGTTCAAATATAGCGTCCAGTAAAGTCTTTGTCAACCGAGCAATTCTCAATTTGGAAGTCATTAGACTTCCAAATTGAGAATTGCTTCATTTGCATAGCACTGATTTGTGTTTCTAACTGTTGGAGGCATTCTCATTTTGGAAAGTGCAAGTGCACTTTCCAAAATGAGAATTGCTGTTGTCAACCAGTGCTCGGTGGACGGGTCGGGGTGAGAGGGAGCAATCCGTCTCCTTTGTCTGATACTTTGCTTCGGGTGGTTACGCTTTAGCCAAGCTGTACAGGAGCTCGATTTCGGCGGGCCATTTCTTGGGATCCGTCGTCTCCAACACGATGGGGATCTCGTCGAAACGGGGGTCCCGCATCAGGTGGCGAAAAGATTCGATACCCAGCTTGCCTTCGCCGAGGCTGTGGTGCCGGTCGACTTTGCTGCCGAGTTCGGATTTGGCGTCGTTTATATGCACGCCCAGCAGTTTGTCGAAGCCTATGATTCGTTGGAACTCAGCGGTGGTCTGCTGGTAGGCTTGTGGGCCGCGTAGGTCGTAGCCGGCGGCGAAGGCGTGGCAGGTGTCCAGGCATACCCCCACCCGGTCGGGCTCGTCGCTGAGCTCGATCAGGTGGGCCAGGTGTTCGAAGCTGTAGCCGACGTTGCTTCCCTGCCCGGCGGTGTTTTCGATCACCAGCTGAACTTTCTCGGTCTCGCGGAGGACCATGTTCATGGACTCGGCGATCAGCTGGAGACACCGATCCTCGCTGATCTGGCGCAGATGGCTGCCGGGGTGGAAGTTGAGCAGGTGTAGGTCCAGCTGTTCGGCGCGGCGGGCCTCGTCGAGGAAGGCGTCGTAGGAGCGTCGGCGCTTCTCCTCATCCGGGTTGCCCAGGTTGATCAGGTAAGAATCGTGGGGGAGGACGTGGTTGGCGGAAATCCCCGAAGCTTTGAGATTTTCCTTGAAGGCGCGGATCGACTCTTCGCTGAGGGGCTTGGCGTGCCACTGGCGTTGATTTTTTGTAAACAGGGCGAAGGCTTTCGCCCCAATTGCCGCGGCGTTGAGGGGGGCGTTTTCCACACCGCCGGCGGCGCTGACGTGGGCTCCTACGTATTTCATGGGGAAAATATACTATAAAGACGCGGAGCCTTACAACGGACGGCGCGGATCAGGCTCCGCGCTTAGCGAGCCCGTCGGTTGACCAGGCTGACCCCCAGCAGAATCACCGCAGCCCCGACCAGTTGCCAGAGGCTCAGGTGTTCGTCCAGGACGATGATCCCCGCCAGGACCCCGAACACCGGGGTGAGGTTGCCGTAGACCGAGGCGTTGGTGGAGCCGATTCGCTTTATTCCCGCGCTCCACAGGGCGTTGCCCAACAGCAGGGCGAAAAAGCCCGAGAAAAGAGCGCTCAAATAGGTGGTCAGGCTGAGGTCCGAAAAAACGGCGGTTCCGTATCGGGGCAGGGTGAAGGTGGCAAAAAGCACGAGGGATATGCACATCACCACAAAAATGATCTGATAAATCGAGTAGCGCTGGGTGAGCGGACGGAGAAAGACGGTGTAGAGCCCGTAGCCGATCTCCGATATTACCAGTAGCCCCACTCCCCACAGGTAGGTCTGTTCCAGCTTGGCTCCCCCTCCATCACCCAGGGCGATCATCACCACCCCGACGACGCTGGCGATGATTCCGGCTACCTTGAGGGAGTTCAGCGATTCGAGGCGTCCTATCCAGGTGATGAGAGCTACAACGATCGGCAGGATTCCCAGAATAATGGCCGAAACGCTGGCCGAGGTGGCGTTGACTCCCAGCGAGTAGAAGAACTGGAAGACAAAAAAACCAAAAACCGCCACCAGCAGAAAGAGTGGGACGTCTCGTTTTTTTATGGGCTGCATCTTTTTTTTAATAATCAAAATCGGGAGGATCAGCAGTGCACCGATCAGGAGCCGCAGGGTGTTGAAGGGAAGTGGGGCGAGCTTGCGCATCCCCAGCTTCATCACCATTGGGTTCAGACCCCAGAAAAAAGCCGCTCCCAGCAACATCGAGTGGGTTAGTAGTTTGTAGAAAGGTCCGTTCTCACCGTTTGTTTCGCGCCGTGTCATGGTCACCTTGTGGGAAAAGTATTGTTATTCGCAAGCCGTCGGAGGCGTCAAAATAAATACGACCATCTATCTGCGTGACTAGCTGTCTGACCATGACCAAGCCGAGCCCTTCGGCGCTCTCCTCGGGGATTTTTTTGATCTTGCTCCCGCTGTCGTGGACGCTCAGCTCGATTTCTCCCGAGTCAGGCACCTGTTTCATCTCTACACGGA
>DSBN01000354.1 GCA_011046055.1 Sediminispirochaeta sp.
GAAATGCTGGAAGAAGAGCTCGCCCAAGCCTTTGAGGTAAAAAACCCGCAGTCCTTGCACCGCTACGTGCAGCTTCTGACCCGTAACTACGTCGAGGCTGAACCCCACGAGCGTCAGTTCAACGAACTGAACGGCAGCATCAAGGAGATGCTCGTCTCCATGCAGGAGGGGTTCCGGCGGATGGACGAACGCTTCGAGTCTCTGCAGAAGCAGATCGACGGACGCTTCGCCGCTCAGGACCACCGCTTCCAGTCTCTGCAGAAGCAGATGGATGAACGCTTCGCTGCCAGTCAGAAGCAGATCGACGAACGCTTCGCCGCTCAGGACAACCGCTTCGAATCTCTACAGAAGCAGATCGACGAACGGTTTGCCGCGCAGGAACGTCGATTCGAAGAGATGAACAGACGCTTCGACAACCAACACCGACTCATCAGCCTCGGTTTCACCTCCCTGGCCTTGATCATAGCGGCCTTCAATCTGGCACTGATTTTAAGTTGAAAAACATACCTATACCGTGCTAAAAGTATTCACTTACGTATGGAGGTGGAGATGAAAGAAAACACGCCTGAGAATTTGAAGTATATCTTCGGGGTCGTTGGATCCATTTTAATAATGCTGGGAACCATCTTTCCCTCAGCTTTTGCAATTGGTTTGCAGCCGAAGCAGCCGTTGTGGGAGAGTGCTGCTGTTTTTGTTCATCACTACCACGTGATTCAAAGTTTGCCAAAATCTTGTTCATTTTGAATGGGATACTCAGCCTCATTGGAGCGGTATGGACCGCCGTCGATTTGGGTTGGGTGTTGACCCCGCCGGGCTACATCAGTTTCGGGCTCTGGAACTTCCTGTATCTGGTCTTAGCGGCGGTCACAATCCGTGTGTTCCTCCAGCGAAAGAAGGCTTCTCGGTGAATTGATGGAACACTAACACTGGCATGCAGTCCGTCACCTACTCATTCCGCAGCCAGCACGTCGATCACCTCTTGTTCGACTCCCCGTCGGTGCTGCTTCATCAACTCAGCCACTTCGCGAAAAAGGGGCTCACGCAGCTGCGACAGGCGGGCCGCGCTCCCCTCCGAAAGAGGATAACCGAACCGTAGATATCGGCGGTATGTGTTCGCGTCCATACGCCAGGGAATGAGCTGCCCGTTCAGTGTGCTCTCGGCCTGCTGAAAAATAAGCAAGCCATCGGGGTCGAGGTCGCCGAAATAGTAGATATTGATGCCGGACTGTTCGACTAACTGCAACAGTCTCACCACCGCCGAGTTCAAATGTCCGCCGCCGTAGATCAATCCGGCAAAACCACATTTTCGAAACGGCAAGGTCATAAAGGTCTCCTTGTTTTCTATCACCAGCACCGGAGCTGCAGCCGAAATCAGCGCCAAACGACCGGCCAGCCGTGGTCCGACAAATAGCGGCTCACCGGCGATATTCCAGCTCTGCCCGTCCCGCAGCACAAGCTCCAGATCTCCCCGGAGGGCTGCCAGAGGATAGTTGCGGACCAGCCCGAAACGAGCTGAAAGTCTCTCCCCCGCCGCCGACATCGACAGCTTGTCGGCGGCGGGCAGAAGCCGCTCCAGACGCTTCGAATCGCTGTAGAGCCGGACGCTCAGTGCTCGCAGGGGGAGCTCGGCGATCATTTCACGGTCAGCGGCCAGCAGGCGCAGCAGCGCATCGAGATCCCCTGGGTCTCCGCAAGGAGTCGGGATAAAGGCCTCGAGCCGGGCTTGCAGATGCTCGATCAGCGCCGAAGTAAACTCTGATATCTCCTGCCCAGCCCTAAACTCCTTCAGCAGAGCAAGCGACTCCTCCCGCTGCCTTTCCGGAGAGGGGAGTCCGAGCAACTGATGCAACTGCGCCGGATTTTGTAGATACAAGGCCTCTATCCGGTCGCCCCGCCGATGGCGCGCCCATTTAATAGAAATTATCCCCCGTGTCTCCAGCTCCTCCGCCGCCGAAAGGAACTCGTCTTTTACCTGCGGATCCGTCTCGATCTCTGGAAAAATTCGCTCCCAGTTTCCCTTTCGCAGAGCCCGTCCTCCACGAAACTGGGCGGAGGAGAGGTAATCGCGCTGAAACTCCAGTAGAATCGCATCGCGGAGGTTCGGAGTTCCAGAGCTCATACGCTGGAGGGAAGCTCCACCCGCGGCGAGTCCTGAGAAAACTCACGGGCATAAGCCCGGTAGTTATGGCGAAAGATGAGGTTCACCTGGTCGGAGTAAGGAGCGATGGTCTCGATTTTCTCGGTCGGTACCGCCGTCACCACCTGCATACCCAGTCGCCGAAAAAAGGTAAGCGCGGTGCCGATACGGGTGTCGTCCATTTTGTTGAAAGCCTCGTCGAACAGGGCCAAGCGAATCGCCCCCTCCTCCTCTTTGAAGAAGCGGAAGAAGCTGGCCCCCAGAGCCACGTAGTAAGGGGTCTGCGCCTCGCCGCCGGATTTTTCCCGCAGCACTTTTGACAAATTCGACTCGTGCGGCTTACCGGTACTCTCATCGATGCTGTGCAGATGGCGGATGCGGATATCGTAGGTGAAGTAGGTGCGGTAATCGCAGATCTCCCGGACCCGGGGGGAGTCCAGGTCATTATTCAAAATCTCCTCGAACAGAGCTTCGATACTCCGCCGCTCCTCCTCCGAGCTCAGACTCTCAAACAAGGTGTCCTTGTACTCCTCCACCTTCATGGCCGTACGGAAGACCTCAAGGATCTGGCGCTTTTCGGGTCGTTCGCGAATTGAAAAACTGTACTGGTCCTCACCGAAGGAGATCTCCTTGAGGGTGTGGTTGATCTCGGAGAAGCTCTCACGGGCGTCATTGATGTATTCGTTCATCCGAGCCACAAAGTGCTCCTTGAACTGCCGCTCAGCCTCGCGCCGCGCCCGGGCTATCTTTTCGCGGTAGGCCGGCAGCTCGGTATCGCGATAGCGCAGCAGAAGATCGAGAAAGGGCTGAGAACCCTCGACCGTCTCGTCGAGCATGAGGCGGTAGTCGCGGTTGAAGCGGCTCTTCAGCTTCAGCAGCTCCTCTTTCGACCGCTCCAGACGGGTCTCCAGCCCTTTACGGGCGTTCTCGTAGTTGGCCAGAGTGGTTCGCAGGGCGTCCAGCGAGGCGGACTCGCCTCCTCGCACCCGTTCGAGAAAGTAGGTCTCAAACTCCTCCAGTCGGTGCCGTCGTTCGCTCAAAAACTCCTCCAACCGTTCGGCGGCCTGCGCCTCGGAGACCTCCAGACCGGCGGCATCGGCCTCGCGCCGGCTGATATCTCCCCCCAACTGACCTTCTCTCTCTTTGGCAAGATCTCGTTCGTTCCGCAGCCTTGCCAGCTCCTCTTCAGCCGCCGCTATGCGACCCCGCAGCTCCTCTATCTCCGACACGTCGATTTCGCCGATCTGCCGTTCCACCTCACTACAGTGTTGGTTATACTGCTCTTCCAGTCGGCGGGCACCGGATAAATCCCTTACTTGGTTGAGCTGACCGAAGACCTCGGTCAACATCTGCCTACGACGTACCGCCTGCTCCAGCTGTCTTTGGGTCACGGTATATTCGTCGTTCAGCTGCTTTATCTCCGCGGTTACCTGCTCATGTCTCCGTCGGCGGGCCTCAGCGCCGATGTACCAACGCGAATACTCCTGCGGTTCAAGCCGAAACAAAGTCCGATCGCCGTAGTACAGACAGTCGGGGCTGACCGCCCGGTCGAACTCGGTTAGCGTCTCACCATCGCTGCGGATAATATCGCCCAAAAGCTGGGCGCTGTAGCGCAGGGCCAGTGGGTTCTCGGTCTCCACCATCTCCGCCAAGGAGCCGGCGTTCACTTCGGACGCCTCCATCCGGGCCAGAAACGGGAGACCCACTCCGGCCACCTCCGCTTCCTGCTGTTTATAGAGCTCCGCCGCCTGCTCGAAATGGGAATCCTCTACCAGTAGATCAAAGCGGCGATCCCCCAACACCCCTTCGACGGCGTTCCGCCACTGCGGCTCCTCCATCTCCAGCAGCTCGGCGAAAATCCACACCTGAATGCCCGCCTTCTCAAGGACCGACTTCAGCCGTTCCACCGCCGACGGGTATCGCAACCGCCCAGCCTCCAACTCTTCCAGCTCGGCCTGCAACTCGGCCAGCAGTGTCAACTGTGCTTTCACCCGGCTGTTCAATCCAGCGGTCTGCTCCCCGACCGCTTCTAGTTCTTCACCAACGGAAGCGATCTCCGCGTCCAGATCCTCAGCTATCGGTCGCTCCAGTCTCCCGGCGCACTCACCTGTGACCTGCTCAAAACGCTCGGCCTGCCGGTGGTACTCATCACGCCGGCGGGCGAATTCATCCCGCTTCTTCTCCAAGCTATCTATCAGTCGCTGGGTATCGTTGCCGGCCAGGGCCGCCCGCAGCTCATCGCGCAGCTGCTCGTAGCGGCCGCGCCGTTCCTCAAGTTCGGCAAGCTGCTGCTGTATCATCTCCAAGTTGGCGTGGTCCTTCTTCAAAGCAGCCGCATTCACCTCAGTCTCACGCTGGACGGCCAGGTGGCCGGCCTTCAAACGCAGGTAATCTTGGCTCTCTATCTGCCGAGCGATGGTATCGACCTCGCCCTGGCTACGGTCGATCTCCTCCAAAGCCGCTATTCTGCGTTCCATCAATGTGGCCTCGTCCTCGGCTTCACGGTAGTTGTTCAGGTTCTCCCGCATAGCCGAGACATCCACAAAGCGCTCTTCCAGAATATAGTCGCAGACGAACTGATCCACCGAGCTCAACGGGGTAAACGAAACCGAACGAAGCAGCGCCTCCAAATAGGGGTTGAAACTCACATTGCGCCGGTGCACCTTCAGACGCATGGTCAGCTGGGCGTTATACTCCCCTTTGGTGGCACAGAGCACCGCTCCCATCTCCTGCAGGCTGCGGCGCAGCTCCTTCGCCGCCCGGTAGTACCCGTCCCGACTCAGCGGAACGTCATCCAACCGGTGGTTGTCCAGAAGCCACTGGCTCTCCTTCACGCTTCCGTCGGTGAAGGCTTCGACCATCACCCCGGCACAGAAAATTCTGTCGGCGGCGCTGAACTCCAGTACAATATGGGCGATGGTATCGCCGCGGGCGTATTCGGCCCCCTCCATACCCATTTTGCAGCGTACGTAGCTCTCCAGGCTGCGGGCGCTCTGTCTTGAAGTGGCCGCCGAGGAGTTGAAGCGAATCTTGTTGATGTTCGCCACCAGGGCGTACTGCAGGGCATCGATAATCGTCGATTTCCCGCTTCCGTTATCGCCGGCCAGCAGGCTGATCTCCTTGAACCGTACCGTCTCATCCTGAAAATAGTGCCAATTCACCAGCCGCATGCGGTTCAACAACAACTTCATTCCGTCTCCCCCTCCTCATCATCACTACCGGTGGTAATGGCGGCAAACAACTCTTCGATGTCTCGACCTTCCAAAACATACGGGATGCTCGGATACAGCACCAGCAAACTCCCCGGATCATCCGCCTCACCTAAAATACGGATGAACTTCAGCGACTGCAGCCGCCGCAGCATCTGGACAAAACGGGTTTTCGAAACCATCCGTTCGGTCAAAACTCGAAAGCGGTCCTGAAATTCCACCTGCTGCAGGGTCACCTCACTGCGCAGCGACAGCTCGTTACGCTTCTCGTTGTACAGCACCAACAGCACCAGCAGGCCCAGGGTCTCTTCCAGGTTCAGATTGCTGCGCCGGCCCGGCTCGCCGCGGTAGGTAATCACCCCCAGTCCCTCGTCCTTCAGCAGAGTCAAGCCGACAAAGGCAAACCACTCCTCCACCGCGGCGAAGTTCCGCAGGGCGAAGCTGTACAGCTGCTCCTCCGCGTCCACGGCCCGCAGCAAAAACACATCGCTCAATAAGACCCGCACTACCTTCGCGAACATCTCCCGTTCGCCGGCGTTCAGCTTCAGTACCCCCTCAAGCGCCATTGCCGCCCCTCCTCCTCTCTATGTAATAGTGATCCCGAAAATGGAAGCCCTTTACCGAGACCTCCCCCGAGCGCCAGACGACCTCGAAGGGAAAGTCAGCTCTTCCTGCCTCGGCATAGCCGGCGGCGTATAGCAGCTTGATAAAGCCGTCCAGATCCCGGGCGATATCCTGCGAACGCAGGGCGCCCAGGGGGGTATCACCTTCGGCCTCAACCGAACGTGTACCGACGCTCCGCAAAAACTCCGCTACCTTTCTTGGGTTCAACTGTCCGGTCACCTTCAGCTCCATTTCGCGCTGCCTGAACAGTAGTTCATCATCATCCTCCGGTACACTCAGTGCAGCGGGTTCCGCACTCCGGCTGCCGCTCGGACGAGTGTAGAGAGAGCCAGGGGTCAGAAATCTGGAGTGGGAGAGTTGCAACGGGATCTCCTCCGTCCCGACTCCGCCCTTGGCCAAGGACTTCACAATGTCGCGTAATTTGCCCTGCAGAGTGGCATCGCTGTAGAGCTTTGTTTTTATCTTCTGGGTAGAAATTTTTGAATAGCGCCGGTTCTTGTCGTCGATCTCGTCGAGGATCGGATCGATGCCCCGCAGACTGTCGCGAATTTCCTTCAGCATCTCCACCAGCAGCTTACGGGCCTGTTCGACCGAGGTCCGTTTGACCACCGCCAACCGCTCTGCGTTGGCTGCCAGCCAGGCTTCATCCTGCAGAAAGGCCCCCACCGCCTTATTGACC
>DSBN01000335.1 GCA_011046055.1 Sediminispirochaeta sp.
GAGACAACTATCGTGACAATATACAGCCCAATGATCAGCAGACCGGCTACGGCGATACCGTTTTTAAAGAATCTTCGCACTTCCATGTCTTACCTCGTCACTTCATCGAGACGGATCCTGGGATCCATCAGCGCGTAGATCAAATCCGTTATTAGGTTCACCAGGACAAAGAGCGTAGCTATAACCATCACTATCGCTTGGATGATAGGATAATCCCGTTGAAAAATGGCGTAGAGGGCCAAACGCCCCATTCCGGGAAGCGCGAAAACCTCCTCAACGATGATCGCGCCGCTCAACAGGTACCCGGCGTTAAATCCGGTGACCGTGATTACCGGCAGGATCGCGTTTTTCAAGGCGTGATAAAAAATCACCGTCCCTTTCTTCAGTCCTTTCGCCTTTGCCGTTTGGATATAATCCATCTGCAGAACTTCGAGCATGCTGTTTCTGGTGTAGCGCATTACCACCGCGGCGAAACCTATGCCGATAGCCAGGGACGGCAAAAAGAGCATCTTGAGATTCCTCAGAGGTGCCTCAAAAAAACCGACGTAGTTGCCCATCGGTATCCACCCCTGAAATCCGGAAAAGCCGATAACCATCAAAGCGGCCAACCAAAACTGCGGCATAGAGAGACCTATCAACCCCAAAATACGGTTCACAAAGTCCCCCAGAGTATTTTGCCGAAGGGACGATATTATCCCCAGGGGAATACCTATCAAAAGCGCCAGGATGAGAGAAAATACGGTCAACTCCAGGCTAAGGGGAAGTCGGGAGACAATATCCGGCATCACCGGCCTGCCGGTTCGAAGGGAATAACCGAAATCTCCCCGCAGAATATCCCCGAGCCACTCCACATAGAGTACGGGAACCGGTTTATCCTCACCGAAAATTCGCTTGAGCTCTTCCATCTGTTCCGGTGTCGCTTCGACCTGGGTGCCCATATACATTTCCAGAGCCGTACCCGGAATCAGACGGACCAAGAAAAATACAATCAAGGAAACTCCGAACAGAACCGGAACAAGGCTTATCAGTCTTTTAGCTACGTACCTTCCCAAAACTACCTCGATCTAAAAAAAATAAACTCCGTGCCCTCCCGAAAGAGGACACGGAAAGATTTTCCATCTAATCTACTACTTTTGTGTGGGTTATGTAATAAAGATTGCCGTTTCCAACCTGCTTAAATCCCTCTACTCTCGGGCCTAAGACATGGTTTTCGTTCGGGCTGTAGAGAAAAATTACCGGAGCTTTTTCACTGAGCAGCCTCTGGAGGGCGTCGTAAGTGGTTTTTCTCTCTTCGGGTACCGTCTGTGACCGACCTCTATCCAGAAGTTCGTCCGCCTCATCGTCGGCGAACATGAAGTTGTTGACTCCCCCGGTACTGTGCAAAGTCCGGTATAGGAAACGATCCGGTTCGCCGCTGCCGCCGCGAAGTTCTACCATCGCCTGGAAATCTCGTTTGACCCAGCGATTAATATACACCCCCCACTCCACGACATCCAGCTTGGCATCCAATCCTATGTTTTTCAGCTGATCCTGAATAACTTGGGCGACGGCCAATCCACCCTCGTAGGAGGAGGAGCACACGATATTGAATGAAAATCCGTTGGGGTATCCGGCATCGGCCAAAAGTTTTTTGGCTCTCTCATAATCGGGTTCCGTTAACGGAAGCTCCGAGAGGGGGAGGGCCCATTCGGTCGCCGCTACCGGGATCGGTCCCGTCGGCGCGCCCATTCCGAACTCGGCCATTTGGACGATCTCATCTCGATCTATAGCCATCGATATCGCCTGCCGTACTCGAACATCGTCAAAAGGCTCCTTGGTCGTATTGAAGCCGAAAGTACGAACGTTGATACCCGGTTTCTTTTTTACCGTGATCTGGGAATCGTTCATAGCTTGGCGAATGATAGATCCATCGTTGATCGTCGCTATGTCCAACTCACCGGATCTCACGCCGGAAAGGAGCGATCCCTCTTCGGGAATAACGCGAAAAATAACCTTGTCCAGCTGGGGAGCTCCCTCGACGAAATAGTCGGGATTTTTTACCATCGTCATGGAGTTGTCCGGCACCCAATCCTCCAGCATAAAAGGCCCCGTACCTACGGCTACTCGCTGCAGATTCCCGTGCTTTTCCACCTCTTCCTGGGGAACTATGGAGAGGTTGTTTGAAGTCAGGGAGTCCAGCAGAGATGCCAGAGGAGAGGAGAGGCTCAGTTTGACCGTGTAGGTGTCAAGTACCTCTATATCCTCCACCAGGGCGATGTAGGAACGACCTGGAGAACCGGTCTCCGGGTCCAAAATACGTTCGAATGAGTATTTCACATCCTCTGCGGTGAGTTCTCGACCGTTGTGGAACTTCACCCCTTGCTTCAGGTGAAATATGTAGGTCAAATTGTCGGGTATCTCCCACGATTCAGCCAGGTCCGGAACCACCTTGAGGTTTTCATCCAGTCGCACCAACCTGTTGTACAGAAGGTCGATTCTGCGCATGGAGGAAAACGCGGTCACAATGTGCGGATCCAAGCCCACCGCCTCTTGATCCACACCGATGGTGAGTACTTTCTCGGCAGGCGCCTTCTCATCCGAATCTTCGGCCTGTCCTCCGGCAAAAGCTCCCGGAAGGGCGATCAAGACCATCATCGTGACGGTCAGGAATAAGATACATCTCTTTTTCATCCTTTTCTCCTTTTCTGGTTTTTCATCCGGTTTCCCGGCTTTATAAGGTCAAAACACCGAGGATCACCTCGGCGCGGGCCCCCGTTACCGCCGGCAGGTTACCCGCCTTGCCCATTAACGATTGGTGGCCGATAAGAGCAAAGGCCATAGCCTCCCGTACCTGTTCGGGAACGCCGTAGGAATCCGTCGTTGTCACTTCAATATCCTCCGGCACTCGTTCCCGTATCATATTCATCAAAGTCTTGTTCCGCGCTCCACCTCCACAGACGAGTATTCTCTTTATGGAGTAGTGGGGGAAAACAAAATCGCGATACGCCCTGGCAATTGACTCGGCGGTGAAGGCGGTAGCCGTGGCCGCAATGTCCTCGAAGGAGGCGCCCCGTGAATCCATCCTTTCCCAAAAACTCTGGGAAAACTCTTGGCCATAGACTTCTCTGCCGGTGCTCTTCGGAGGAATCCTGGTGAAATACTCATCCTCCAGCAAGGCTTCGACCTCTGCTCCGTCAATCCGCCCTCTTGAGGCGATGCCGCCCTCCGGGTCGTAGCGAAGTTCGCCGTTTGTACCGATCTCCACGATCGCGTCGAGAACCATATTGCCGGGGCCAGTATCAAACGCGAAGACCTCCGCTTTGTCTCCACCCCTCGGAAGTACCGTCGCGTTGCCGATACCGCCGATATTCTGTACAATTCGCCCCTCGTCGATATCCCCGAAAAGCATCGAATCGATGTACGGGGCTAAGGGGGCCCCTTCGCCGCCGGCGGCCATGTCGGCGGAACGGAGATCCGCGACCACCGGTATTCCCGTTCGCTGGCTCAACACCGAAGGGTTACCGAGCTGCAAAGTACCTTTGACCGGAACGGTTCCCCGGGGTCCCGGAAAATTTTTCGGTACCGGAGCGTGCCACACGGTCTGACCGTGCATACTCACCGCGTCGATCTGATCGGTGGATAGACCTGCTTCCGAAACGAGTTTTGAAACCGCCTCGGCATACCATTCGGACAATCCGAAATGAGCGTAGACCAGATCGTCGATCTTCGCCGTATCAAAAGTACAGAGCTTTTTGATCTCTCGTCTCAACTCTTCCGAGTAGGGTAAATAGAGATGACGGATGAAACGAACCGAAGGTGGCGCGTTCCCTTCGGAGGCGCCGATTTTCACCAAGACCGCGTCTACTCCGTCCAGCGAGGTACCGGACATAAGTCCAACGACGGTGTGTTCCTTTTTCGATCGATAGCTTGACGGAAAATCGTTTCGGGTGCTTTTTGCCTGCATAACTGCGAAAAGTATATAATATAATATTTCAATCCACAAGTTATTTTTTGAAATTTTATTTCTTTACCTTTTGGAGAGCGAATGCTACACTTAAGCCAGCAACTAAAGGAGAATGTATGGATGATCGATCCAACATAGACGGGGCTCTGGTCGCCATAAACGCCCGTCTGGATACCATGTCGGAGTCGGAACGCAAGATCGCCGACTATGTCTTCCGCGAACCGAAAAAAGCCCTCCATTTCAACATACGGGAGTTGGCAAAACAGAGCGGCTCAAGTCAAGCGGCGGTGGTGCGTTTCTGCAAACGCAACGGCTTCGTCAGCTACAGCGACTTCAAGCTGCGCCTCGCCCGGGACGTGTTTCAGAACTCCGACGAGAGATACATACCGGATCTTGAACTGGAATCTGAACCTTCGGCGAGCGAAGTTATCCGCGGAGTCGTCGACAGAACCCAACGATCCCTCTCGTCTCTCGAAGCCTCCCTCGACCCGTCTTCGATGGAAGCGGCGGTGGATTCGATTTTTCATGCCGGCACTACGATCCTCTTCGGTGTCGGGGCATCGGGGGTTGTGGCTTATGACTTCATGCAGAAGCTTATCCGCCTCGGACTGCCGGCCTTATATACTTCCGACACCGACCTTCAACTGACTACCGCCACCACGATCAGCTCGAAAGACGTGGCGTTTATTGTCTCCTACTCCGGTGAAAACTGGGCGATGGTGGAAGCAGCGAAACATGCAAAAGAGCGGGGAGCAAAGATTATCAGCCTCACCATGGATAGTCGAAACACCGTCCGTTCCATAGCTCAGACCGCCCTGCTGGTCCCGGTTACGGAGCGTATATACCGTCAGGGAGCCGGTACCTCGCGTATAAATCAGCTCGCCGTGGTAGATATGCTCTATACTCTGATGTTGTCGAAAAACCTCGACGATTCCATCAGCGCAATAGAAAAAACCATGGACGCAACTCACCCCCGTCTTTCCGCAAAGGAGACTTGACTCCGCGCCGCTTTTCCACTACTATATAAGCAAGTTTTCGGGGCAGGGTGAGTCTCCCAACAGAGAGACGATTCCCGACCGGCGGTGAGAGTCCGCGAGCCTCATCTATGATGAGGTTGAACCGGTGCAATTCCGGTACCGACGGTACAGTCCGGATGGAAGAAAACACATTGACTTGGCGGGAGCTATAGGCTTCTTGCCGTAAGATGTGAGGAATAGAGCCCCGAGGTATCTTTATCGATATCTCGGTTTTTTTTTGCTTTTTTTTGTGCATTTTCTTCCGCACTACGAGGCCCCGAACCGGAGGTCTCGATGCTATCAAAAATGGACCACGTTTTTCTCTCACGCTGTCTCGATCTGGCCTTTCAAGGCCGCGGCGCGGCACGTCCGAACCCCCTCGTCGGGGCGGTCGTCGTCAAGGGCGGCGAGACAGTCGCCACCGGCTATCATCAAAAATACGGCGGCTTTCACGCCGAGGCCCACGCCCTCCAGGCAGCCGGCCTCAGAGCCCGGGGAGCCACCCTCTACTGCAACCTCGAACCCTGCTCCTTCCATAGCCCGGAAAAGCACAACGGTCCCTGCACCGAGAAGATCATTTCCGCCGGAGTCGGTCGGGTGGTGGCCGGACAGCTCGACCCGAACCCCCGAGTCCGCGGACGGGGGGTAGAGATACTCCGCGAAGCGGGGATCGAAGTGGAGGTGGCCGACGACAAGGCGTATTGGTACGCCAACGCCCGCTTCAACACAAACCAGACCAGGTCCCGTCCTTTTGTGACCCTCAAACTCGCCCAATCGCTGGACGGCAAAATCGCAACCGCCGTCGGTGATTCGAAATGGATCAGCGACGAGCAGGCCCGCACGGAGGGACACGGACTGAGAGCGGACCACGACGCGGTCATGGTGGGCCGTGGTACTCTCGCCAGCGACGACCCTCGATTGACGGTACGGGTTCCCGATTTGGACCCGCCGTCGAGACAGCCTCGCCCCGTAGTCATAGACAGCCGTCTCGACATCTCCCCGAACTCTCACCTCCTCCGGCAGAGAGCCGCCGAGCTGCTGGTGGTGAGCTCGGTACCGGAATACCAAGGGGCTGAGGAGAAAAAGAGACGGGACGAGAAAAAGCGGCGGCTCACCGATCTGGGGGTGGAGATAATTCAGGTCGATTCCGATGAGCGAGGAAGTCTCTCGCTGCCCCAGACCTTGGCGGAACTGCGGAACCGTGGCATTCACTCCCTGATGGTAGAGGGCGGAGCCGCACTGGCCGGATCCTTTATTCGTGCAGGCTTTTTCGACGCCGTACAAATCTACATTGCACCTATTTTTGTCGGGGGCGACGGAGTCTCCCTCCCCCCGCTGGGTATTCGAAACATTGCGGACAGTCCCAGGCTCGAAGGGGTCACTATCCGGCAGCTGGGCGACCAAGTCTCCTTGCGGGGCTTTCGTTCCGGCTGGTTGGAGGAGGTCAAAGGTACTTTGAAGGAGGATACGGATGTTCACCGGATTGGTTGAAGAGGTGGGAACCGTGACGCGGCTGCACCGGCGGGGCGAGTACCAGGAGTTGAGGATAGAGGCGCGGAAAGTATTGGAAGATCTGGAGAAAGGGGACTCCATTGCGATCAACGGGGTGTGCCAAACGGCGGTCAAAATCGACGAGTCCTCCTTCACCGTGGAGACCCTGGCGGTATCCCTACGC
>DSBN01000336.1 GCA_011046055.1 Sediminispirochaeta sp.
AAAGAGTCTTTTTATACTGGTATTATTGGTTCTGATAGCTCTGCCCTATGCGGGAGCCCAGCAGGTATCGAAAAAACAGGACATCGCCGTGTTCAACCTCAGCTACTCGGACTACTCGATCCCCAGCGGAGCTCTCGGTATGGTCGACCAGTCCATCCAGAACGTCTTCATAGAGCTCGGCCGCTTCAATATCTTCGGCGTGCAGCAGCGCCTCAAATCACGGGATATTGACACCTTTATCAACACCATCAAGAAGATCAAAGAGGAGAACATGGAGGTGCCCGAAGAGGTACGCCTCGGCGAGGAGACCTTCACCGAGGCGGATTTCAACCGCCTGGTCGGCTCGTTCATCGTGGTGATACCGGTGATGTCCTACTACAACGTCTACGAGGAGGGTTCGAATTACAAGGCGGAAATACAAACCACCTTCACCTTCATCAAGGTCGACGAAGCCCGGGCCTTCGCCTCCTTTCAGATCGACACCTCCGGCACCGGGGAGAACTCACAGCAGGCGGTCAAGGCCGCGGTCGACGCCATCCCCATGCAGCTGCAGTATGAGGTGCGGAGCATAGAGGAGTTCAAGCTCAAAACCGGCATCATCGACATCGTCGGGCGAGAGTATATCATGCAGTTCGGACGGGACATGGGTGTCCAGGTCGGCGACGAATACGTGAGCACCGTCACCCAGATCCTCCCCTCGGGCTACGAGAGGGTCAACGAGACCGGCCTCTTCGTCATCAAGAAGGTGGATCATGAGATATCCACCGCGGTGAGTATCTTCAGGGACGAAAAGCCGAACATCGGCGACCAGCTGGTTGAGGTACCGCGAATAGGCTTCAACGCCATGCTCTACGCCCACCTGCTCCAGGATAACGCCCCCGACGGAATTGAGAATCGATTCGTCATCGGCCTCCAGGCCACCGGTTCCCGGGGCTTCTACGACTGGCGGCCCATCGCCGGGGTGGAGGTACCCCTGGGCGACAGCTTCCTCATCTGGTTCCCGGTCATCTCCTACGTGGGCGCCGAGTACCACCTCCGCCTCGGCAGGCTGAGCATCACCCCCTCCGCCGCCGTGGGAGTCGGTACCTTGGTGCCCATCCTGGGGGACGATGAGTTCCGCGAGAATTTCAAGATTCTGGCCAGCTTCGGCGGCACCGCCAAGCTCAGCGTGGACTACCTGCTGAACCGGGACACCTACCTGAACCTCTACGCCGGCTACTCCGCCTACTTCGGAACCTTTGGTGATTTCTATTGGGACGGAGATTTGCTCACCAACCCCGCGGATATCCAGGGCAGCTTCGTCGGCGCCGGCATCACCTTCAAACTATAGACGGACCGCGGAGGAGGTACCATGCGGCTTGGAAGCAGAAGTATTTTTTTAGCGGCGCCCCTGCTGGCGCTGCTGCTGCTCTCCTCCTGTTCGTTCGACCGGATGGCCACCTCAATGGTGGCCGACGCGCTGAGCTCCCCTGGCGGGAGCTCGGTCTTCACCGGCGAGGAGGACCCGCAGCTGGTCGAGGACGCCCTCCCCTTCGCACTGAAGCTCTACGAGACCCTGCTTCAGAGCCAACCGGAGCACCGGGGACTCCTGGAGTCCGCCGCCGAGGGTTTCGTCTCCTACGCCAACGCTTTCATCCACACCCCCGCCAGCCAGTTGGGCTACGACCAGCTGGAACGGCAGAAAGAGATGTACGCCCGAGCCCGGTCGATGTACCTGCGGGGTCGTGACTACGCCCTACGCTCCTTGGAGACGGAGTCCGCCGGGATCACTGCGGCCATCCTCTCCGGCGAGGGAGCGGAAATGCTCCGAGAGATGAAAGAGGAGCAGGTCAACGCCCTCTACTGGGCCGCCGCCGGCTGGATGGGCGCCGTCTCCACCGCCGGATTCGACGCGGGGGCGCTGATGGAGCTGCCCCAGGCGGTCACCCTGGCCGCCCGAGCCCTGGAACTAGACGAAGATTTTCAGCAGGGAGCCCCGCACGGCCTCTTCATCGAGATCTACGCTGCGGTCCCCGACCGGACGATGCTCCACGGAAGCTCGACGCTGGGAATATACGGACGAGGAATTTTGGATGAGCACTATCGATCGGTCGGGATGAGCGAGGCGGATTTGGAAGAGCTGACCCGCTACCACTTCGAACGGGCGGTGGAGCTGTCCGACGGTCAGTCGGCATCCCCGTACGTCGCCCTGGCGTCCGGAGTATCGGTCAAAAACCAAGACGCCGAGGAGTACCGCCTGCTCCTGCAGCAGGCACTGGCCATCGACCCCGACAAAACGCCGGAGAACCGCCTGCTGAATATCATCACCCAGCGAAAGGCGCGGTGGATGCTGGAGACCATAGAGGATCGATTTCTGATTTTAGAGTAGTTCAACGCTCCATCGCCGGCCGGCGGAGCCTGTTTTTTCCCGTCACAAAACGGTGGGTCTTCACCGCCCCTTTCAGCACCGAAGTACCCAACGGGCAGAGATTGGAACACCAGTAGCGCCTTCGAAACATCGTCTGCAGGATCAGGGCGGTGACCATACTCAGGACCATCACCAGAAAAATGGAACGCCACAGGGCGAAACCGTCACCGAAGGATCTCATCGTCGCGTAGGCCAGGTAGGACCAGAAGACCACAAAGACCGGCCAGCGCATCCATTTCAACCACTGCGGCCCCTGCCGGCTCTTGCTCCTCGCGGGATAGTAGTCCTGCAGCCCACCCAAGGGGCAGTAATGGGCACAGTAGTTCTTCCTCCCGCTGCTCAGAGTCAATACAATCGCGAAACCGAATAGGAGAAACAGACTGAACCAGAGCCTCAGCACACACATCATAAAAAAAACGAGCAACAACATTACCACCTGTGTAGTGCTCATGCTCTTCAGCTCCCCTTGTGCCATATCGCTCTCCTTGTTTTATATATTATATTTTTAATATACTACCCAAGAATAAAAATGTCGAGCCGTTCCCCCTTGCGTGCCGCCGAGCATTGATTTGTGTTTCTCACTGTTGGAGGCATTCTTATTTTGGAAAGTGCACTTGCACTTTCCAAAATAAGAATTACTACTTGCCGCCCTTTTCTCTGGAGCGGAAAAACAATATGATTGAGCCATGGTAGATTTCACGGCTTTTCTCCTGTTCGTCACCATCGCCATGGTGACCCCCGGCCCGAACACCGTCAGCTCGGCCAACTACGCCATCCTCTACGGGTACCGCGCGACCCACGGCTACCGACTGGGAATCTTCGGCGGTTTGGCGGTGGTGATGCTGCTCTGCGCCTTTCTGGCCCAGGGCATCTCCACCGCTCTGCCCGAGTTCTCCCGCCTGCTGCGCTACGTGGGGGCGGCTTACATCCTCTATCTGGCTTGGGGCATGCTGAAAACCACCTACCGGATCGAAGAGGGCGCCGCCCAAACCCTCACCCGTCCCTTTCTCAGGGGCGCTCTGCTGCAGATCCTCAACCTCAAGGTACTGGTGCTGGGCATCAGCATCTACTCCACATATCTGTCCGAACGGATATCCTCGCCCCTGGTACTGCTGCTGTCGGCGCTGCTGCTGGCCCTGGGCTCCCTGGCGGCCACCAACCTCTGGGCCTTGGGTGGCAGCGCCATCGCCGGCTTCACCAGCGACCGTCGGGTGCGCATCGCCCTGAACATCAGCCTCTCACTACTCTTGGTCTACTCGGCGTACCAGCTCTCGGGGGTTTCCGAGCTCATCTAAAAATCCAAGCGGGATCGTGGGGGCGCCGCGGCACCCCCACAACGAACAGCTCCCTCAGGACATGCTGCCCCGATAGTTCCGTCCGCCGGCCAGACGGCCGCCGGAAGAGTTGGCTCGAACCGTTCCCATGGTCCCGAGGATACACGGATCCGCCTTCTGCCGGATGTCCGCTGTTCTCCGTCTCGAAGCTTCTTGTTTTTTGTTCATTTTTCTCACCTCCGTCTTATGCGTTTACTTTCATCTCAACTCGGGGAAGCTGCGCCTCCGCCCTGCGCACCTCCTCTTCGGGGTACTCGAAATCCTCCAGTCCCCCGGAGAAATATGCCTGGTATGAGGCCATATCGAAGTGGCCGTGCCCGCTGAGATTGAACAGAATAACCTTCTCTTCATCTCTTTCCCGGCATGCCTTAGCAGCCCGAATCGCCGAAGCGATGGCGTGGGCCGACTCGGGAGCGGGAATGATCCCTTCGGTTCGGGCAAACAACAGCGCCGCTTCGAAAGTCTCCATCTGCCGCAATGCCTCCGCCCGAATCAAACCGGAGTGCTTGAGAATCGAAACTATCGGCGAAGCGCCGTGGTAGCGCAAGCCCCCGGCGTGTACCGAGGGCGGTACGAAATCGTGGCCCAGGGTGTACATTTTGGCCAAGGGAATGTACTTGCCCGCGTCGCCGTAATCGTAGGCGTAGAGTCCCTTGCTCAACGTCGGACAGGCCAGAGGCTCGGAAGCGACGAAGTCTATATCGCGCCCGGCCATCTTGTCGTACAGAAAAGGAATCGCCATTCCGCCGAAGTTGCTTCCCCCGCCGTGACAGCCGATCACCACATCCGGCTTCAGCCCCAGGCCATCGAGCACCTGCTTGGCCTCCTGCCCGATCACCGTCTGGTGCAACAGCACGTGGTTGAGCACCGAGCCCAGGGCGTAGTTGGTCCCCTCCTCCCGTCCGGCCAGCTCCACCGCCTCGCTGATCGCCATCCCCAGCGAACCCGGACGGTTCGTCTCGTCCTGCAGCAGCCGCCGTCCCACCTCGGTCTGTTCCGACGGACTGGCCACCACGTTGCCGCCGTAGGTCTGCATCATCACCCGCCGGTACGGCTTCTGCTCGTAGCTTACCCGGACCATGAAGACCCGGATATCCATACCGAAGCGGCTTCCGGCGAAGGAGAGCGCGCTGCCCCACTGGCCGGCGCCGGTCTCGGTGGTCAGCTTTTTTATCCCCGCCCGGTGGTTGTAATAGACCTGGGGGATCGCGGTGTTGGGTTTGTGGCTCCCCGTGGGGCTGACCCCTTCGTTTTTGAAAAAGATCTTCGCCGGCGTATCCAGCGCCCTCTCGAGGAACCGAGCCCGCACCAACGGCGTCGGCCGATACAAGGAGTAGGTCTCCAGAATATCCTCGGGGATCTCGATCTCCCGCTCCATGGAAACCTCCTGTGCCAGCAGCGATTCGGGAAAAAGTGCCTGCATCGCCTCCAGCGGCACCGGCGTCCCGTCGGCGGGGTTCAAAAAGGGACTGAGCGGCTCCGGCAGGTCCGGATTGATATTGATCCATTTTTTGGGAATATCCCGGGTGGATAGTTGAAAAATTCGTCCGTCGCTTTTCATCGCATTCTCCTCAAAAGTTCAGATTTCATCGAGGCATAAAAAAACCGCGGTACGGCTTCTCGTGTTTGCAAGAGAAGCCGTCCGCGGCTCTACCGGAAATAACTACAGCGTGGAGCTATAGCAGGAGCCGGATACGCGGTGCCTCTCCGCGAATCCGCCACCACCAGGAGGAAATACATGTACTGTTAGCAACAATAGCAGCTTTTAACATCACGATGTTACTGTACATAGATACACTCGGATTGTCAAGTTTAATTTTTCTTTTTTTCTCTCTTCTTAGCGATTTTTTTCACCGCCGTCGAAAAACTCCGATCCTTCCGCGCGCTGGTATACCCGATCTCGATGATCTCCTCGGCCTTGTGAAAATCATTCAGCTCGTACTCCAGCAAGTCGGGGTGGAGATAGGCGCTTACCTTTTTCCGGTCGATGTCCGGTCCGGTCGCCCCGTCCACAATCGCCATCACCTTTGTCACCATCTCGGTCAGGCTGTGGTCCTCCTCCTTCGATTTACCCAAGCTTCCCACAAACTTCGAAAAGGAAAAGGTCTCCTGCCGCTGCTTCTGAAAGATCTGCACCATCCGCCTCACCTTCCCGGCAAAATCCTCGTCCTCTTCGTCCTGCCGCGCTCCATG
The DNA here is from genome assembly GCA_011046055.1 of Sediminispirochaeta sp. GTDB lineage: Bacteria > Spirochaetota > Spirochaetia > DSM-16054 > Sediminispirochaetaceae > DSBN01. The sequence goes on from DSBN01000336.1 coordinate 5,935, forward strand.
ATTTCTCGATTCCGCTTCTCCCACAAAATCAGAGGTCATCAACCGCCGCGGTTCCGCCGGCTGCAGCTGCGGTGCCACATCCACCACTATGTTTGTATCTCCCAGCTCCTGTCCTACGTCCCAGGGCAGGTTGTTCAACACTCCCCCGTCGACCAAATACCGCCCCTGGTATTGGTAGGGCTTAAAAATCGCCGGTATCGACATGCTGGCGATCATCCCGTCGATCAACCGCCCCCGATCGAAGACCACCTCCTGTCCGGTGTCCACGTCCACCGCCACGCAACGATACTCGATTTCCAAATCTTCGATGTGGATGTCCCCCACAAAGCCGTGAAAAAAATCCCGAATCCCATCGGTATCAATAATTCCACCGCGAGGAAAGGAGGGAAAAAACAGACGCACCAGCTCAATCGACTTCACCTGATCGGCGATCTGCTGGATCTGCTTCGCCTCGTATCCAAAGGCGTACAGCCCGCCGACGATCGCGCCCATCGAGGTGCCTACCACTGCTTCGGGTCGCAGATCCAACTCTTCCAGATACTTCAAAACGCCAACGTGGGCGTAGCCGAAGGCGGCTCCGCCGCTCAAGGTATATACGATTTTCATGGTGCTATAAATTTACACCCATCTCCAGCCCATAGCAATACAGTTTTTCGAAAATTGGTGCTAAACAGGACTAATTGCTTATAATAGAGTGAAT
>DSBN01000337.1 GCA_011046055.1 Sediminispirochaeta sp.
AATATGTACATATGAATTTATTTGAACTATTGTTCAAATGCTGCAACTATTACTCGCTTATGGATGAAATCGGAAGTCAAAAAATCAAATCCGGCGCTGCAAGACCAACAACGCCATTTCGGTGATTAATATACAAAACTTTTTTTAGGAGGACGTGCATATGCAGGCAATTATGGATGTCTTAGGTGCGTTTTCAGGATTCATGTGGGGATGGCCGCTGATCATAATCATCTCGGTGACGGCGGTAGTCTACTCGATAGTCCTGAAATTTTTTCAGTTTAGGAAATTTGGATATATTACCAAGAATACCTTTGGTAAGATGTTCGACAAGACTGTGCGTGGAGAAGGTACCTTGACCCCCTTCCAGGCGGCATCCTCCGCGCTGGCGGGTACCCTCGGAGTAGGTAACATCGCCGGTGTCGGTGTGGCTGTGGGAATAGGTGGTCCAGGCGCCCTCTTTTGGATGTGGGTTGTCGCCCTGCTGGCCGCCGTGGCCAAGTTCGCCGAAGTAGTACTGGGTATCCACTTCCGCGAGAAAGGCGACGACGGTGTCTACCGCGGCGGTTTTATGTACATGGTCAAGAAGGGGCTGGGAAGCAAATGGGCTTGGCTGGCCTACTTCTGGAGCTTCCTCTTCTTCATCCAGTTCCTCGTCGGCGGCGCGGTTCAGTCCAACGCTCTGTCGGACGTACTCTCCCACTCCTTCGGTACCGACAAGTTGGTATCCGGTATCGTTATTGCGGTTCTGGTAGGATTGGTAATTCTAGGCGGTATCAAAAGAATAGGAAAAGTAGCCGAAAAGCTGGTACCATTAATGGCGGTTATTTACTTCGTCGGAGCTCTAATCATCCTCATCATCAACATCGCCAACGTGCCCGCCGCTCTGGCGACCATCGTCAAGACGGCTTTCACCGGTATGGCTCCGGCGGGTGGTTTCGCCGGTTCGACTCTGATCATGGTGATCCAAAACGGTTTCGCCCGCGGTGTCTACTCCAACGAAGCCGGTATGGGTACCTCTCCGGTCGCCCACGCCACCGCCACCACGGACCACCCGGTACGACAGGGTATGTGGGGTATCTTCGAAGTCTTCGTCGACACCATCGTGATGTGTACCATGACCGGTTTGGTGATCATGTCCACCGGCGCTCTGAGCACCGGGGAGGTCGGCGCCAGCCTCACCGCTACCGCCTTCCAGCAGGGACTGCCCGGACCGGGAGACCTGATCGTCACCGTTTCCACCATCTTCTTCGCCTACACCACCATTTTGGTGGCTGCTTTCTACTCCGAGACCGGCGGGGTGTACTGCTTCGGCAGCAAGATCATCTACCCCTTCCGTGTAGTGTTCCTCATCGGACTGGTAGTCGGTTCGATCGGCGGACTGCAGATGGTATGGGGCCTCTTCGACTCCTTCATGGCCGCCACCGTTGCGATCAACCTTATCGTTATCGTGATACTCCACAAGATTGTGGTCGACCTGACCAAAGACTACTTTGCCAAGGAGAAAGAAGCCGCTTAAGGCCTCTTTTGTTGTTCTTTTCATTCCAGACCGACGCGGAAAAATTCGCGTCGGTCTTTTTTTATCCCGTTGCTAATCGACCGTCTTCTGTATAATTAGTCACAGCTGTGTTATAATACATTACTTAGTAAAGGGGACTGGATGAGAATCAGATACCTCGACGGACGACGTCTGAAACGGGCGCTCATCGCCGGCAGCCGGCGGGTGCAGCAGTACCGTGAGCAGTTGAACAGCATCAACGTGTTCCCGGTAGCCGACGGCGATACGGGCACCAATATGGCCGGAACCTTTCGGGCAATGGTGGGAGGACTACGCTCCACTACTAGGGTGGATCTGGAAGAGGTGAGCCGGAGCGCCGCCGACGCCTCACTACGCGGAGCCCGGGGCAACAGCGGTACTATTGTCTCACAGTTCTTCTTCGGTCTGGCGCTGGGCAGTAGAGGAAAAAAAAGAATTGATACCCGCACCTTCAGCAGCATCCTGAATCAAGCCGTGGATTACACCTACCAAGCATTGGCCGAACCAGTGGAGGGGACCATCCTCACGGTGCTGCGACGCTGGTCGCACAAGGTCGCGGATTATAGCCGACGCACCGACGACTTCGTGAAACTCTTCTCAGAGAGCTTAGAGACGGCAAAAACCGCCCTTCGAGATACGATCCAGCAGCTGCCCAGCCTGCGTAAAGCCAAGGTCGTCGACGCTGGTGCCCTGGGCTTCGTGCACTTCATCGAAGGTATCCTGCGGTTCATAGAGGGGGGTACTATCCGAGAGCTGGAGGAGTTTTCCGCCTTCGAGGAGATAAACCTACCCCAAGACTTCGGGAGCGAGGAGGAGATCACTTACCGCTACTGCACCGAATGTGTGATCCGGGGCCAGGCGATCGACCTGGAGGAGCTGAAGCGGGAGCTCGGGGCCCTGGGGGACTCGCTGATTGTCGCCGGCTCGGACCAGCTCCTGAAGGTCCATATCCACACCGACGATCCGGAAGAGCTCTTTTTTCGCTGTGAAAAACATGGACTGCTGGAGGAGCAGAAGGCCGACGATATGCACAAGCAGTACCTGGCCGCTCACACCCCTCACCTGCAGACCGCCCTGGTGGTCGACTCCGCCGGAGATCTTCCCGAAGAGCTCTTGGCCAAGAGCTTCGTTCACCTGGTCCCGGTGAAGCTCATCTACGGGGAGAGGACCTACCTGGACCGGGTAGCCCTGAGCCCCAGGCGCTACTACCAGCTCTTGGCAGCGCGGGGTGAGCGAAACATCTCCACCTCCCAGCCCGCCCCCGGCGAGTTCGAGAAGACCTTCAGCTTTCTCTCCGCCCACTATAAAGACGTGATCTACCTCTCCCTCGCCTCGGTTCTGAGTGGCACCATGAAATCGGCCCAGAGCGCGCTGGAGAGAGTCTCCAGAGCCGAAGATATCCACATCATCGATTCGACCAGCGTCACCGTCGGTATCGCTTTGATCGCCCGCCGCCTGGCCGAAGCCATTGAAAAGCAGACTCCCATCGACGAGATTCGCCAGTTGGCGGAGAAGCTTAGCCGTAGAGTCAGGCTTCTGATTCATATCCCCTCCTTGGAGGCTCTTCTACGCAGCGGCCGCTTGGGACGAACCAAGGGCTTGATAGCCCGGATGCTGAAACTCCGTCCGGTGCTCACCCTGGACCAGAACGGCCGGGTAGTCAAAGCGGCGATGGTCAAGGGAGCAGAGGCGGGCAAGCAGAAGATCATCTCCCTCATCAGATCGCAGATTGGCGACCACGGTACTACGGACTTCGCCATAGCCCACGTGGACGATCTGGAGACCGTCGAGTGGTTTCTCCGGGAGCTGCTGCAGCGCTTTCAGCCGGAGCGGGAGATATTCATTCGCGACGCCTCCCCCGCCCTGGCCACCCATACCGGCTTCGGCACCGTGGCGGTCGCCTATTTCGCGCACGAGAGTTGAGCTATGGAAGTAATGAAGCTTTTTCTTATCCTGATAGCCGCCTATCTGCTGGGTTCGTTTCCCAGCAGTATCGTCATCGGCAAGCTATTTTTTCACATAGATATCCGCGACTACGGCTCGGGAAACGCCGGCGGTACCAACGCCGTACGGGTCTTCGGCAAAACCGCGGGCATCGCGGTCATCCTGCTCGACGTGGGCAAGGGCGCCGCAGCGGTACTGCTGGCCGGAGAGCTGGCACGGATTTTCGAAGTCGAACTACTTTGGAGCTCGGAGGATATCCTCGAGTTGAGCGCCGGGATCGCCGCGGTACTCGGGCATATATGGACCATCTTCGCCTCTTTTCGCGGGGGCAAGGGTGTGGCTACCGCCGCGGGGATGCTGCTGGCGATCTACCCAGCGGCGGTGGGCATCAGCGCGCTCATTTTCGTGTTGGTAGTGTGGATCAGCGGAATCGTCTCCTTGGGCTCTATGATCACCGCGATCTGTTTTCCCCCGGTGCTCTTTCTACTGAAGCAGCTGGGCTTCTCCGACACCTCGGATTTTTTGCTGGTTGCCTCCATTCCAATCGCCCTGCTCATCCTCTTCACCCACCGCCGGAATATCGGTCGTCTGCTACGGGGTGAGGAGAAGAGAATCTTCGGCTCCGATAAACGCGGAGAAAAGCGCCCGAAGAAGCACTCCACATAGCCCGATACACTTTTTTTTTCAGGAGAACATGGTGAATACCACAAAACCGATTAGAATTCTCTGCGCATCTATCATCTTCTTCAGCCTCGCCGGGGCTGTCCACGCTTTGGAAGAACACGCCCAGAAAGAGAACACCACCCACCAAAACACCCTGCTCAACCAGGATATCCCGCTGTTTTACGGGGAGGAGCTGTTTCGCGAACGGATAGCCAAGCCGTTCTCCGGTCGCCCCGAACCCTTCGGTCTCCTCCTGTCGGGAGGCTCTGCGCGCGCCTTCGCGCATATCGGAGTGCTGAAGGCTTTAGAGGAGAGGGACCTGAGCCCCGATTTCATCGTCACCAACTCCATGGGTTCGATTGTGGGCATACTCTACGCCGCCGGCTTCAGCCCCGATGAAATCATCTCCTTGATCAAAGGGGTCAAACTATCAACCCTTTTCGAACCGGTGGTACCGCTGCGCGGCGGTCTGCTCAACACCCGGTTCTTCACCGAACTGATGTCCCAGTTCATTCCCTATTCACGAATCGAATCTCTCCCCATCCCGATATTGGTGGTCGCCGAAGACTTGGCAAGCAAAAGGACGGTGATCCTGGCCGAGGGAGACCTGGAACAGGTTTTGGCCGCTGCATTCGCCCTACCGATTTTCTTCGAGCCGGTGGACTTCGGTCCGCATCGACTCATCGACGGGGGTATCTCCAATATCGTCCCCGCGGATCTGGCCTATCGCTACTCGGATCAAATAATTATCTCTACTACCTTCTATGGTAAATCGCTCAACTTGAACAACCCCTTCACCATCCTCAACGTAGCCATAGATATCACCAAGGCCCGCGCCGGAATACGGGCGATCAAGCGATACCAGCCCATCTGGATTCGCTGCGACGTGGAACATTTTTCCTTCATGGACTGGCGCTCACTGGATGAGATAATTCTCCGGGGATATGCCTCCGCCCTAGTCCAATTGGACAGCCAGGAAGCGGTGGAGAGTATTCCGCAAGTACCTTTGGATTATCTGCAAAACATCCGCGACTTCGGTATCGAACATGTCAGGAATGCCGCCAGAGACTATCAGCGTTCCTCCGCCGTGTTTTATTCGCCTGTGGACTGGGGCTTCGGCGCGGGAATCCAAAGCACCGGGGGGCCCGAGGTCCGCTACCGTCTCCAGTCGCGCAACAGGTTTCAGACCGGTCCCTATCTGAACGGCGGCTATCTCTCGCTGCAGCAGAAGTTCTTCTACCAACCCAGGTGGTTCAACAACTACCAGCAGCCGGACGGAAGTTTCAGCGGAATCTCCTTCGAGGCCGACTGGACTCCCCTCGGGAGACTCCTCCTCCACGGGGCCGCGGACCTCAATTTTGAAGACCGAATCGAGTTCTCCTCACTCTACCTCCGCGGCGAGACGGGACTCCCCCTTTTGACCGATAATTTCTCCCTGTCCCCACTGATGAGGGGAGAAGTCTTCACCGATGAGGGCATGGAAATCGATGGAAGCCTCGTTCTCGCCGGTGTCTCGCTGCGCAACATGCCCAGCTTCGACGGGAATACGAACATATCTATAGAAGGCGGGCTGATGTACCAGGATCACAATCCCGCCTGGCACTCGGAGGCTCAGCTGTCTATTGATCTTCTTCCCGTTCTCAAGCTGTCCCAACGCCTCTTGGCCCGGATGGAGACTGCGGACGGGGAGGGAGTGCTATACTACCCCGGGGACTACTACCGGGGCTCGTGGCAGCGACAGGAGCTGCCGAGTTTCTTGGTGGGCAACAGCTCCCTCGCCTTGACCTTTCCCGACTGGAAGCCGAGCTTCGGGGAGCTGGTCATTCTTGACGCCCTCCGCTTCGGCCCCTTCTTGGACACGCGGGTCACGGAGGATCGCATCGAGTATATGTTTGGCGCGGAGCTCGATATTGCCCTGAGCCTGATCGGGCTCAAACCGCTGCGCCTCCACTTGGATTATGGTTTTTTACAGGGGACGGAGGGGCGACTCTCCTTCTTTCTGGCCTATTAGCCGACCCCTTTGCCCAGAAGGAAGGGAGAATATTTTTTGTCGGTGCCCATGATGTGGCCTTGAATCCAGTCGCTGATAAAATCGAGCATTTCGATCGCCAAATCCTCGTCGTCGGAGTCGAATTTTTTTCTGAATTCGCTCACCTTGGACACGAAACGATCGTGTTCTGCCTTGTGCTCGGCGTATCCGTCGTAACCGTGCTCTTGCATCAGATCCTCTTCGTATTGAAAATGCTCCACCGTATATTCGGCCAGTCCTTTGAGCATCTGTCGGAGATAGTTGGCTTCTTCGTCGTTTTTCAGTGCGGTGAAGAGGTTGTTTAACATCTGGATCAGCTTCTTGTGCTGTTCGTCGATGCTGTTGATCTCTACACTCAACTCCTTGTTCCACTTCAGTAAGGGCATAGAACCTCCTTGTCAGTCCCCAATTATATGCATCCACCTTGATCAGTCAATATTGACAATTACATCCCAGCGCCGTAG
>DSBN01000110.1 GCA_011046055.1 Sediminispirochaeta sp.
AATGAGAATGCCTCCAACAGTTAGAAACACAAATTATTGCTATGCAAATGAAGCAAATTCTCAATTTGGAAGTCATTAGACTTCCAAATTGAGAATTGCTCAGGTTCCAAGGTACAAACCGGCTTCGGAACTGAGAATCCAAAGCCGGTACCTTGTTCAGGAGAGCCTTTTTCAGGAGCCTGAGGCTTGGACCGTCTCTTCGGCGTGATGGCGTATATCGAGATTGCGTGCGGCGTACACCAGGATACCGGCGAATAGCACCACTCCCAAGAGGGTGACGAAGTTGAACCACATGACCGCGGCCATTCCGTAGCTCTCTTCGACGAAGCTGACTATCTTCACCCCGAAGGAGCCGGCACCGAATACTATGGTGAACTTGAGCCCGTAACCCACCGAGCGCCAGCGAGCCGGAGTCAGAAAGGCAACCAGGCTGTTTTCGATGGGCTGCATTCCCAACAGAAAGAGGGCGAAAAGTCCAGTGGCTGGGATGAGGAGCCAACTTTCCAGCAGGGTGGCGCCGATGAGGAAGGGAATCCCGCTGAAAAAGTAGAAAAAGTAGGCTTTAGTCAGGTCGTACCGGTCGGCTATTTTTCCGCCGATATGTTGACCGACGATGGCCATAATATAGACGAAGGTGGTGACCACGTTGGCGCTGAGGGTGTTGAAGGCCGATGCATCCTCCAGCAAGAAGAGGTGCTCCGATATCCAGGTCCTGAGCATGGCGCTGATATTGCCCAGGCGGAACTCCATAAACGCCGGAAGGATCAGGGTGAAGCTGCGAAAAAGGATGCCTCCGAAGACCATGGCCAGGGCGAAGAGCGCAAAGAGCTTGGTGGCGGTGCTGTTGGCCAGGACCTGGGTAGTAGTCTGGTCGCTGTCCTTCTCCACCGTGAAGGGAGCCAAAAAGCTCCCCACGCCGAGGATGATTCCCACGGCGCCGAGTACCACCATACCTCCGCGCCACCCGATGAGGAAGTTTGACAGCCCCACCAAAAAGGGCACCAAAGCCATCCCGACGCTTCCCCAGATACCGGATATACCCATGGCGCGGCCCCGTTCGCGAATTCCCTGGCTGGCCAGGGCGGTTCCGGCGGGGTGAAAGGAGCTGCAGCCGATGCCTACCAGGGCAAAGGAGGCCGGCAACAGGCTCAACGATGGATTGATGCCCGCCAGGATGAGCCCGATACCGGCGATCAGCATACCCGTGCCCATAGCAGGCTTGTGTCCCCATTTATCGCTCATCCAGCCCCAGCCCATGGCCAGCACTCCGTAGAAAAAATACATCCAGAAACTCAAGCCCACCACCTCGGAGATGGGCAGTCCCAGGTCACGACTGAGGGGCATCACCATGGCGGGAAAGGCGAGCATAGAGAAGTGGGTGAAAAAGTGGGCCGCTGAGACCAAGCTCAGAATTATTTTCTCATTTTTGTTCATCTATCATCCTCTTCAAGATATCGTTTGCATATAGTACCATTATGTCCAATAATTATAATAGTTTCTCATGCTGCTTCGCAGCACTCGAAACAATGAAAACAGCCGGGTACGGCTCTTTTCATATTAGCTGGCAAGCTCCGTGCATATGTTTTTTCGAGGTCCGGTATGAAAAAGAGAAAAAATAAAAAATCGGAAAGAGTCTCGGTTCTTCTCCTCTCGTTTTTGGTCTTTCTACTCGGTGCATGTATTGAGGATGGGAGTATAAAAATCGGATTTTCCGGGCACCTTTCTGGACGGCACTCGGATCTTGGGGTCCAGGGGAGAAATGGAGTGGAGTTGGCGGTAGAGGCTATCAACCGGAGAGGTGGCGTGGGGGGGCGAAAACTGGAGCTCATTGTCGAAGACGACAAAAACAGCCTCAACGGCGCCCTCGAAGCGGACAAACGCTTGATCGAACGGGGAGTCGCCGCGATCATCGGACACATGACCAGTTCCCAAACCTTGGGGGTGCTGCCGATAATGGAGAAGGCGAGAGTGCCGTTGATCAGCCCTACCAGCTCTTCCAGTCTGCTCAGCAATTCGGATGATGTACTGTTCCAACTGAACCAGACCTCAAAACGAAATGTGACGATGATGGCTCGTTACGTATCTCAGAATATGGGTGTCTCGAAGGTGGGGATCGTCTATGATATTCAGAATCAAGCTTTCAGTGCCCCTTATTCCTATGATTTTGCCGCGAGCTTTCGCGGCACCGGCGGGGAAGTTCCGTTTTTTTACCTCTACTCACCGGAGGAGGGCTTCAATTGGAACGAGTTTGTCTCTCTGGTTGAGGATCACCAGGTCGAAGCGATCCTGTTTGTCACCTCCGCCGCTGATACCGCCGCCTTTGCCCAGGATATCAGGGCTCATCAGATGGAGCTGCATCTGCTTAGCTCCGGTTGGGCTTTCACCAATAAACTACTCCAATACGGCGGCGGGGCGATCGAGGGGATGTTGTTTGCCGACAGCTTCAACATCGACAGCGAGAGCGATCGTCTGCAGGAGTTCAAACGGGAGTACCACGATCGTTACGGCGCCCAAGCCAACTTCGCGGCGGTCCAGGCCTACGAGTCGGTTCTGCTGCTGGTCGAAGGGCTCCGGAGGAGGAAGCAGCACGATGGAGACCTGCTGGCCGCATTACGAAGCGTTCGTTGTATAGAAGGTGTGTCGGGGGAGCTGTGCTTTAATGAGTATGGAGAGGTGATCCGCCCCTGTTCGATAATACAGGTCAAAAACGGCTCCTTCCAGACCGTTGCCACAATGTCGGAGAAGAAATGAGCAAAATGCGGAGGGATGCTAACAAGGAGAAAAAAAGAGCGGACGAAGCCGTGGGACAAGCCCCGTACCGACTATCTGCTGTTGCTCACGCTTGTTCTGCTCAGCGGTCTGTTGTCACTGCTTGCTCTGGGCACGCGTCCATTGACTATGACGCTGATGTTGGTGCTTTTTGTCCTCTGGGTTCTGTACACCCGCAGGCTCCGGAGCTCGTTCAAGAAGATCCTTCGGCAATTGAAGGATAGGGAACGGGATCTGCACAAATTCAAAAGAGCTGTCCAAGAAGCAGGCTTCGCTATTTATATTACCGACTACGACGGAAAAATCGAATATGTAAATCCGGCCTTTGAGAGGACCACCGGCTACGGCTGGGCGGAGAGATCTCCCATTTCGTGGCGATCCAGAGCGATATTACCGAGAATAAGAGCTACGCCCAGAAGCTGGCCGATTCGGAGCAGCTCTATAAGAGTCTCTTTGAAATGGCCGCCGACGGTATTGTCCTCATCGATTCGACCGACGGCAAGGCGACGGAGTTCAACACCGCCGCCGCTCGCAGTCTGGGCTATCGTCCGGATGAGTTCAAGCGGCTCTACGTCCACGATTTCGAAGCTCAGGAGAGCCCGGAAGAGACGGCCCGACATATTAAACGGATTCGAGAAAAGGGCTTCGACAGTTTCGAGACCCTCCATAGAGGGAAGGACGGTCGGGTGCGCAACGTTATCGTGACCGTAAGCCACATCTCGCTGAACAAACGGCCTTTTTTGCTGAGTATATTTCACGACATCACGGAACGTAAGAAAATTGAGGACGATCTTCGGTGGGCCAAAGACCAGGCCGAGTCGGCCAACCGTGCAAAGAGCGAGTTCATCGCCAACGTGAGCCATGAGATTCGAACCCCGATGAACGCCGTGCTCGGCTACAACCAGCTTCTCTCTGACCTGATCGATGACCCCCGCGCCAGGACCTACATCTCTTCTATCGAGAGCTCTGGTAAGGTTCTGCTATCTTTGATCAACGACATCCTGGATATCTCTCGAATCGAAGCGGGACATATACAACTGGAGTACGGCAGTACGGAGCTGCGAGGGATCATAGAGGATATTCGAAAGATTTTCCGCAATGTACTGGCGCGGAAGCAGCTGGAGATGATCGTGGAGGTGGACGACGGTTTCCCCAAAGATGTTTCCTTGGACGAGAAACGGCTGCGGCAGATACTGCTGAACATAATCGGCAACGCGGTCAAGTTCACCGAATCGGGCTACATCCGAGTTTCCGCCGGCGTCGAGGAGTATGGAGTGTCCGAAGAGGGGAAGGGCCTGGTGAATCTTTACATATCCGTGGAGGACAGCGGGGTTGGTATAAAAGAGGATCAGCTGGAGCGGATTTTTGAGGCTTTCCAGCAGCAGGAGGGGCAGAGCAGCCGCGCTTACGAAGGGACCGGCTTGGGACTGTCCATATCAAAACGCTTCACCGAAGCGATGAACGGTACCATCTCGGTACAAAGCGAGCTGGGCCGGGGTAGCACCTTCACCCTTGAGTTTCGAGAGGTTCGGGTCCTGGAGTATTTTCACGGTTCTGAGCCTACCGAATGGGCTGAGACGGCGGATCGGTTGGAGCGCTTTGTGAAAGGGCGGAATGTCGAGACTAGGTGGGCCGGCGGAAGCGAGAGACGTGCTCTGTCGGTTGGAAGGGGATTTTCTGCCCCGTTGGCGGGAGCTGCGAGAGAGCATGTTTTTAGACCAGATCAGAGAGTTCGGATCCGATGTAAGTGCCTTGGGCCATAGCACGGGGTTCGAAGGATTGAGCGACTATGGACGCGAGCTGAGAGAGGCCGTGGACCGTTTTGACGTCGCTGAAACCGAGAGGATGCTGCAGTTGTTCTCCGAGCTGGTGGAAGGCTGGCGGGGCTTAGTCCAGGGGTTCACCGAAGAGAATTGAACGGTTTCGGCCCCGGTTTTTTCCCGAGTAGAGGGCCATGTCGGCTTGTTTGATGATCCCGTCAGCGCTCAGGTCGGCGGAGAAAGCGGCGACACCGAAAGTCATGGTCACGGAGAATTGCCCCTCCGAGCAGCTGTGGTGGGTTTTCTCTATTTTTTCCTGATTTTCTCGGCGAGGGTGTAGGCGCCACGGCCGTCGGTGTCGGGGAGCAGGAGCAGAAACTCCTCCCCGCCCCATCGGGCGACCTGATCCTGTTTCCGCCCCTGGGCGAGTATAGTATCGGCCACCCCTTTGAGCACCACGTCGCCGCAGTCGTGACCGTAGGTGTCGTTTACCTTTTTGAAAAAATCGATATCCGTCAGTACGATGGAGAATCCCTTTTTGGTTCGGGAGGCTCGTTCGTACTCGTACTCGATAAAATCCATCATTTTTTGGCGATTCAGCAGCCCGGTGAGTGAATCTTCGGTCGCTTTTTTGTAGGGCTGACGGTTGATGCGTACTATCTCTTGCTGCGACTCCCGCAGCTTCTCCTCCATCTCGATGCCTCGGAGGATCTCCTTGTTCAAATCAACGTTGATCGCCTCGAGCTGTTCACGGTAGGTCTTCAGTGCCAGGTGGGTTCTGATACGTGCCAGGAGCTCGGCGCCGTGAAAGGGTTTGACGATGTAATCTACCGCTCCCGCCTCCAGTCCCTGGACGATGCTCTCCTTGTCGATCTTGGCGGTGAGAAAAATGACCGGGATATCGTGGTGCTCCGGCAGCTCGTGGATGCGGCGGCAGGTTTCTAGGCCGTCGAGGCCGGGCATCATAATGTCCATCAGGATGAGGTCGAAGCTGTTTTTCCGAACCTTGTCGATGGCGTCGTAACCGGATTGGGAAAATGAGATTCGGTACTCCTCGTCTTTCAGGTGCGAGTCGACGAGCTGGATGTTTTGCGGGCTGTCATCCACGATCAAGATGGCGCTTTTTTTCCCCTTCCATACAACCAGGATAATGCTATTCTCCTATGCTTCACAAGAGCTTTTCAAAAAAAAGAAACTGGGCTAAGTTAGAAAGATGAAGAAGTTCGAATTTTCCCAGGTTACTACCCGCGGCGGAGATCGCGGCGAGTCGAGCTTAGTCGGCGGCGATCGAAGGCGAAAGGACGATCTCTATTTCCAGTGTCTCGGCGACTTGGACGAATTGATTTCGCAGATAGGCCTCTTACGGGCCCATCTGCGGCTCGAAGCAAAGGAGAAACAACGGAGGTTCCAGCATCTCGGGCAGGAGCTGCGGGAGATACAACTAATGCTGCAGAAGATCGCCGGGCTGGTGGCCTCTCCGCGGACCGGTGATCGGTCGGCGAGTCCCATTGGCGAGGAGGAGGTACACGAGCTGGAAAAATGGGAGCACCGCCTGATCGAAGAGACTAACGTGCCTCATGAGTTTATTCAACCCGGAGATCACGTGGTCTCCGCACTAGCCCATGTAGCCCGGAGCGTGTGCCGCCGGGCCGAGCGCTCGGTGGTCAGCTGTATCCGAGAGCGGGGAAGAGAGCGACTCATCGGATCTCAGCAGTACCTCAACCGCCTGGGGGACTACCTGTTCATCTGTGCCCTCTGGTACGACCAGCATAGGGATTGAGAAAAAGAGAAGTAGGTATTGACAAATCCGTCGCGCTTGTGGAATAATCCGGCATGGAAGTCAAATATGTCAAGACGGACAAGAGAAAGGTGCGGCTAACCGCGCCTTTTTACGTTCATGGCGTTTCAACCGGGAGGGCGAGGGCCTTTCTCGGTGTGCACGCCTCGGGCGGGCCCAGCGGGCTCTGCCCGGGCACCGGTGCGAAAAACCCCGAATCGGGGGGCCTTAGGGCCTGTTCGATTCGGGGTTTTTTGTTTTCGGAGACGTCCAAGCTTCGTACCACTTAAAAAAACCACAAAGG
>DSBN01000147.1 GCA_011046055.1 Sediminispirochaeta sp.
CTATTTTTGCCTACCCGAGCATGCTGGCGCTGACCAATTACCGTATCGCCCACGAGCTCTACCTGCGGGACGTCCCGCTGATTCCCAGGATCATCACCGAGATCGCCCATTCCAAAACGGGGATCGATATCCACCCGGGGGCGAGGATAGGCGAGCACTTCTTCATCGATCACGGTACCGGGGTGGTGATCGGAGAGACGGCGATCATCGGCCGAGGGGTACGGCTCTACCAGGGGGTAACCCTGGGGGCGCGGAGTTTTCCCCTGGACAAAAACGGCAAGCCCATCAAGGGCATCGAGCGGCACCCGATCTTGGAGGACAACGTGATCATCTACTCCGGGGCGACGCTGCTGGGAAGGATCAGGATCGGGAAAAACTCGGTGATCGGCGGCAACGTATGGATCACCCGGGACGTAGCCCCGGACACGACGGTGCGGGCTAACTTCGAGGACTGAGGCTTTTCCCTAGCACCAACAGGGAACTCCCGTTCAGCAGGAAGTGCAGCAGCACCGCCGACCAGATGTCTCCGCCCCACTGCCGCAGCAGCCCCAGGCCAAGCCCCATCACCAGGGCGTAGAGAGGCCATATCCACAGCTCCCGGCGCAGCGGAAAATGGCTGAGGGCGAACAGAAGGGTAGCTGGTAGAATACCAATTATAGGCTGCAGGGCGCCGCGAAAGAGCATCTCTTCCCCTATGGCGCTGGAGGCCGCCAGAATCATCACCTGACTCCCACTGAGAGGGCCCAGACTTTCTTCGAGGAAGTGAATAAAACGTCCCAAGGTCCGGGAGTGGCGGGGTCCGAGAAGGACCAGGGCCAAGTTCACGGAGAGCAGCAGCGCCACGGTTCCCAGCTCCGCGAAGAGCCGGGGGCGTTGGGGTACGGGGCGGAGTCCCTGCCAAGGGTCGCCGGCAAAGAGCATGATCAGCAGAGCGATCAGGGCCATGGCTCCGTAAAAGAGCAGCGCCTTGGTGGTGAAGGTAGCTTTTTTAGAAAAAACGGACATCCCGGGAATTGTCGCCTTTCTGATCGGTTTTGTCTACTTCCGGCATAGGAAAGATCTTTTATCCATGAATACGCAAGCAGTAGACATTTTTTCCTATACTAGATCCAGAAAAATTTGGTAAAATTGAAGGGAAAACGGAATACTGGGGAGGAGAAAGTGGAGAAGGAGAACAAGGAAGAGAGAAAGGGCGTGATCCTGGTACACGGCAAGTACTTCGGCCTGGTCGATGTGGAGAACCTCAAGAAGCACCTGGACCAGAACTGCTGCCACGACTGCTGGCTCTACCTGGAGGAGCCGCCGGTGGAGCGGGTCGAGCAGGAGCTGGAGAAGGACCACCGCATTCAAATACGGGTGACCAAGAATCCCAAAAAAGTCGCCAAGGCTTATATGGACGAGCTGAAGCAAAAAGGGGTGGCCGTGGAGCTCAAACGGCTGGAGCAGGTCTCCGACCGTTCCATGACCCGGGGCGGGTGCTGAGAGCTGGATAGAACTATATCCGGCTCCCAGCTGCTGCTTTCCGCGGAGCGGGGCTACATGGTTCCGTGGAGCAGTCCTCCGTCGATCACGTAGGAGTGGCCCGTCACGTAGCTCGCCGCCGGGGAGAGGAGAAAGACCGCCGACCGACCCAACTCGTCGGGGTCGCCGTAGCGTTCCAGAGGGACCGCCGACTGTCGGTTTTTTTTCACCTCCTGAATATCTTTGCCCTGGGCTTCCGCGGTAATGGCGTCCAGGTTTTTCAGCCTCTCGGTGTCGAAGAAACCGGGGATGATGTTGTTCACCCGGATACCGTAGGGGGCGAACTCCCGGGAGATGGTCTTCACCAGGCTCACCACGCCGGAACGCATCACGTTGGAGAGGATGAGGTTGGGCACCGGCTCTTTCACCGAGATCGAGGTCAGGGTCAGAATCGAGCCGCCGCCGTTCTTTTTCATCGCCTCGGCGGCGCGGCGAATCAAGCGGACCGCCGACAGGAGGGTCAGCTCAAAGGCGTCCTGCCATCCCGAGTCGTCGAAGTCGGCGAAGGTGCCCGCCGGGGGACCTCCGGCGTTGACGAAGACCCCGTCGATACGGCCGAAGGCCGCCAGGGTTCGATCGACCCAGCTGTTTATCGATTCGCCGTCGCTCATATCAAGTTCGAAGGCCTCTACCCGCGCTCCGGTACCGGAGGCGATGGCTTCTCCGGCGGCCCGTATCGTCTCCGGGTTGCGGCTGCCGATCGAGACCAGGGCCCCCTCCTGGGCGGCTATTTTGGCGGTGCTGAAGCCCAAGCCCTTGCTGGCTCCGGCGACCATGATCACTTTGTCCTTCAGTCCAAGATCCATTTCCACCTCCTAATACGAAAATGGCCGTGCTCGGCTATTTTTAGTAGTTTCTCATGCTACTTCAAGTATAATAATTTCATTACCACAAGTCTAAAAGAGCGACGGGGCGGACGCGAGGCTGCCCCGGGAAAGGGCCGCGCTGCGGCATCCGTGGTGCTATATCCGTGGCGCAATAAAAGAGACTTTCACATTTCCCCGACATGTGGTAGCAGTATAGTATGGACATCGACAAAGTCATTTTGCAGGGGCTGGAGGAGGAGGGGAGCCGTTTCGTTTTTCCCAGCGAGGTGGCCGCGGAGTTTCACCTGCGGCGGGCTCTGATGAATGGACCGCATCGAGCGCTGCGGGCGGACCGCTTTCTCTCCTGGGACCGCTTGAAAGAGCAGGAGTTCTCTCCCCGCCGGGACCTGCTGCCGGTGAACACCCTGTACCGCGGTCTGTTTGCCGCTTCGCTACTGGAGGAGCATCGGGTCTCGGGGCCGCTGTTCCAGGTGCTGGCGGGGGAATACCAGCCCGGACGGGATGTCTCGGTGTTCGAACAGCAGATCACTGCCGCCCTGGGGCAGTCGCAGAAGGCGGTGGACCTGCTCCAGCACCGGGGAGATGCGGTGCCCCGGGAGCTGCGGGAGGATCTGCTCCTGCTCCACCGCAGGTATCTGGAGTATTTGAACGACAACGGCCTCTACGAGCCGGCCTTCAGCAGGCCCGAAGCTCACGGCGACGGCGACCGCCACTACCACCTCTTTTTTCCCGAATTGATCGAGGACTTCCGTGAATACCGGGGGCTGTTGGAGGGCAAGCGGAACTACAGCATCCACGGTCTGGACGAGTTTTCGGAGCCCGCCGAAAACGGCGAGGTGCTCCGCTTCGGCAACGCTCGACTTGAGTTGAATTGGCTGATCCGGGAGCTGCACCGGCTGCTGGAGGAGGGGGTGCATCCGTCGCGGATAGCTCTGAGCCTTCCGGACTACGAGGCGTGGCGGCCCTACCTGGAGGAGGAGGCGCGGATTCGAGATATACCGCTGGACTTCCGAGCGGGCCGTGTTCTGGGAGACTACCCCGCCGGACGACTGTTCCAGAAGGTGGCCGATCTGGTGAGCAGCGGCTTTGCCCTGGAGGAGCTGAAGGCGCTGGTTTTGGACCCCGGCTACCCCTGGAAGAGGGAGGATGAGCTGCGAGAGCTGCTGCGATTCGCCCTGGACCATTTCTACGTCCGGAATTGGGGAGGGACATCCGGGGGGCGCCGGAACGAGCTGCCCAGGAAGCTTAGAAACGCCGGGCGCGACGAGCTGGCGAAGCTGAGCGAGCAGCTGCGCCGGCAGGGTGAAAAAATGGTCTCCGCCGAGACCGCCCGAGAGCTCTCCAAGGAGGTACACGGCTTTCTCCACGGTTTTTTCGACCCCCAGAGCTGGGACCCCGAGTCAGAACGGGTGCTGCAGTACTGTCTGATGGTCCTCCGGGAGCTGGTGGAGGCGGAGGAGCGGCTCTCTCTGAAGATCCTCTCCCCCTTCAGCCGCTGGACCAAGCTGCTGGGCAGCAGGATTTACGTCAGTGCCGTACGTCGAGAGGCGATACCGGTCTACCGTTATCGGGTCTCCGCGGGCATCGTTCCGTCTTACCACTTCATCCCCGGCGCCGGTCACGGTGAGACCCGGGTGAGGCACGAGGATCTGGCCTTTCTCCGGGACGATTACCGCGACTTGCTCAGCGAGGAGAAGAGCCGCGACTCTTCGTCGGCCTTTCTCCGAGTTTACCGGAGTTCGGGAGATCGGGTCGGTATCAGCTGCAGCGATGTGGGTTTCTCGGGGCCTCAGCTGCCACCGGGGGAGCTGCTGGCCGCCGGTGGAGTCCGGACGATGGAGGAGACCGCAGCGTCGATTGAGCTCCACGAGCCCTGGAGCGGGGAGGAGCTCTTCTGGGCGGGGGAGACGAAGTTCCCCGAGCGGCTTTTTCGTACGCAGATAGAGGGATTCGGGAGGATCATGGCCACCGGCTTTGCCGCCAAAGGACTGGACCTGAGCGGTGAACAGCTCGCAGACGGGGAGCTGCTGGCCCGGGCCGGTGAGATGTGGCGCGACGAAGAGGAACGGAAGGAAAACAAGGGCCACCTCTGTCTTTCGCCCACCAGCTTCGACAGCTACCTGAACTGCCCCTTCGCCCACCTCTGGCAGCGAGGTCTTCAGCTCGAGGAGGATGAGTACGAGAGCCTCTTTGTGGAACACCGACACATGGGGATCATCCTCCACCGGATCTTCGCCGAACTCTACCGACAGGTGGTCGCCGAGGACGGACGCTGGAATGCCGAGCACGGCCGGCGCTACGAGCAGATGGCCGAAGAGATCTGTCGTCGGGAGTTGGCGAAGCAAGAGCGGCGGGGGATGGACTTCGTAGCTCCCTCGTGGAGCTGGTTCGCCGCCTCGGCTCGGGAGCAGCTCAAAACCTTCGTAGAGCAGGAGAGCCGTAGTTTCGACGGCGCCCGGTACGAGCTCCTGGAAGACAAGCTGCGGGTCGAGCTGCCCGCTGCCGGTGCCGCTATAGGCGGCCGGGTCGATCGGCTGGGTCGGATGCAGGAGCAGGTTTTCCTGATAGACTACAAAAAAGGCAAAGCACCACCGAAGGGGGATATCTATCAGCCCGAGTCGCTGCCGGCGATCTCACAGCTGCCGCTCTACGTCTATCTGGCTCGGCGGAAGGGCTACTCGGTGGGCTCGGCCTCCTACTACAGCTTCACCGAAGGGGGTTTCCGCCACGTATTCGTCGCCGAAGACTCGATCCTGCGGCGTAGGGAGGAGAAGGTGAAGGCGTTTTTGACGCCCGAGGAGTTCGAAGAGCTGACCGCCAGGATCGTGGATTCGATACAGGCGGTGGCGCGGCAGATTCGCCAAGGGGACTATCGGGCGCGGGAGAACTGCAAATCCTGCAATCTGCGCGGTCTGTGCCGCACCAAGTACAACTTGAGACTACCGGGGGTACGAAGTGGCGCTTAGAAAACTCGATGAGTATCAAAAAAAGGCGGTGGAGAGCGAATCAAACACCGTAGTGACCGCCGGCGCCGGTTCGGGCAAGACCACCGTCCTGGCCTACCGATTCGTCCATCTGATCGAGAGCGGTCAGGCCGAGGTGGGCGAGATCCTCACCCTGACCTTCACCCGCAAGGCCGCCGCCGAGATGTACGAGCGGATCTACCGTCTCCTCTTGGACAAGAGCGGTCGAGCCGAAGACGACGAACGGGCCGGGAGGCTGACCCGGGCGGTGGGAGACTTCGACCAGGCGCAGATCTCCACCCTGGACAGCTTCTGTGCCCGGATTGTCCGGGGAGCCGGCGGGCGCTTCGGCATCCCCGGGAATTTTCGCCAAGATGAGTACGCCATCTCCCGTCTGCTGCAAGATAGGGCTCTGCAGTTCATCCTCGAGAACTCAGAACAGCGAGGACTCAAGGATTTTCTACGCTCCTACGGGATCGAGACGGTATTGGAGGAGCTCTTTATCCCCCTGGCGGAGGAGGAGTTCCACCTGGTGGAGGAGCTGACGGTCACCGAACTGTACCAGAGGCAGCTCTCTTTTTTGGAAAAAAAACTGTCCCAGCTGGTCGACGGGCTGGAAGAAACTCGCCGATGGTTTTCCGAGACCGAACTCCCGGCGGACAAAAAGAGGATCAACGAAGCAATGGTGTTGATAACGGCGCAGGAGTCCCCCGCCGCCCTCCTCGCCGCCCGCGATTGGACTGGTTTGGCCGAGCTGGCCGCGGTCAGGCCAAGCTCCTTCGGAGGAAATATCAAAGATCCTCTGCTGCTGGAGGGGCGGGAGCATATCAGAAACTGGCAGTCCGTCACCGGAGAGATGCAGGCTATTCTCCCCTACTTTCTTGACCAGGAGGTCTACCGGCAGATGTATCGGCTCCTGGAGGAGTTTCGTCAACGGGTCAACGAGGCCAAACGCCGAGCCGGGGTACTCAGCTTCAGCGACGTGGTGGAGGCGGCGATTCGACTGCTCCGTGAGGACCGGCAGCTGCGCGATTTTTACAAGGGTCGATTCACCCACATCATGATCGACGAGTTCCAAGACAACAACGACCTCCAGCGGCAGCTCCTGTTTCTGCTCGCCGAGCGTTCGGACCGGACGGCGAAGGGGGTGCCCGGTCCGGAGGATCTGGCGTCAAACAAGCTCTTTTTCGTGGGGGACGAAAAACAGTCCATCTACCGCTTCCGCAACGCCGATGTTCGGGTGC
>DSBN01000219.1 GCA_011046055.1 Sediminispirochaeta sp.
TCCCAAAGTCGCGAACCTGTTTTGGTAAATGGAATTTTTTCATCTCTTACGTTCTTACCCGTTCATCGATCTCAGTGTCAAGCGGGTGTTCTTTGTTTAAAAAGTGAAAAAAAAGACGCCTCCTCAGAGGCGTCCGGTGAAAAAGCGCGAAGTATCTCCTACTGCAGCAGCTGGAGGACCGATTGGGTCTTTTGGTTGGCCTGGGCCAGCATGGCGTTGGACGATTGGACCAGAATCTGGTTCTTGGTGTAGTCGACCATTTCTTTGGCCATATCGGCATCTCGAATTCTTGATTCGGCGGCCTGGAGATTTTCCGCACCGACCCTCAAGCCCGTGGTGGCGTATTCGAGCCGGTTCTGGTAGGCACCCAGATCGGCGCGCTGTTTGTTGACCTTACGCAGCGCGGCGTCGATCACTGAGATCGAGATGTTCGCGCTGTCCGGGGTAGAGATCGATATGAAGCTGGCGGCGTGGGGCAGGCCGGAAGTACCCTGAATACCGAGCCCCTGGGCGGTCATGGTTCCAATGAAGACCCGCTCTCGCTGATCCATGTTGGCTCCGATATGGAACCACATGCTCGCGGTGACGGCGTTTTCTCCGGTTTCGGAGGCAAAACGACCGGTGAGCATATTCATGCCGTTGAACTGGGCATGGCTGGCGATTCGGTTCACTTCGTCCACCAGCTGGCTGATTTCGACCTGGATCTGCATCCGATCTTCATCGGAGTAGACTCCGTTGGCGCTCTGTACCGCCAACTCCCTCATTCGATGCAGGATGTCTTGGGTCTCTTGTAGATAGCCTTCGGTGGTTTGAATGAAGGAGATACCGTCCTCGGCGTTCTTCTGCGCCCTCTGGAGACCGCGAATCTGGGCGCGCATCTTTTCGGATACGGCTAGCCCCGAGGCGTCGTCGCCGGCTCGGTTGATGCGAAGACCAGACGAGAGCTTCTCGATGTTCTTGTCCACCGACCAGTTGTTGAACTTGTTATGCCGATGGGCAAAAACCGCGCTCATGTTGTGATTGATAATCATTCTCTATTCCTCCTTGAATAGCAAGAAAATGCACGGACGTCCCTGTCCGTGGCTTATTTCTATTTTCGGCGTACTATTGGAGCTGTTGAGAAAAAAAAGAGGTCCTGTCAACATCTCGCCTGAATCAGGCCTGGTCGCGGGATACGGGGAGGACAATTGCGGCTATTGTCTTGACACTGGGAACCGGTTTTCTCTAGAATGCTCACATCACTTTAAATAGATCTTGAATTTCAACGCAACGGGGAATCTGAGGAGGACGTTTTGTATAAGGCTGTTGACCCAAAAGTGAATTTTCCGAAGATGGAAGAGAAAATTCTCAAATTTTGGGAAGAGAATGAGATTTTTCACAAATCAATCGATCAGAGAGAGGGGCAGGAGGAGTTCGTTTTTTACGATGGTCCTCCCTTTGCCACCGGACTGCCGCATTTCGGACACTTTGTTCCGGGTACCATCAAAGATATTATTCCCCGGTACCAGACGATGAAGGGAAAACGGGTGGACCGTCGTTTTGGCTGGGACTGTCATGGTCTGCCGGTGGAGTACGAGATAGAGAAGAATCTCGGTATCACCGGGAAGACGGAGATCGAAAACTACGGTGTGGCCAAGTTCAACGAGGCCTGTCGTTCGATCGTCCTGCGCTACACCTCCGAGTGGGAGAGAATCGTCAAGAGGATGGGGCGTTGGGTCGATTTCGAAAACGACTACAAAACCATGGACCCCGACTATATGGAGTCCATTTGGTGGGTCATCAAGAAGTTGTGGGACAAGGGACTGCTCTACGAAGGCTACAAGATCCTGCCCTACAGCCCGGCCTTGTCGACCCCCTTGTCGAATTTCGAGGTGAACCTCGGCGGTTATCAGGAGGTCACCGACCCGGCGGTCACCGTGAAGTTCAAGTTCAAGGACAGTGAAAACACCTACATCTTGGCCTGGACCACCACCCCCTGGACCCTGCCCTCGAACCTGGCCCTGGCCTTCGGCAGCGACATCACCTACGTCAAGGTCAAGGATGGTCAGGAGTACTACATCCTGGCCAAGGATTTGCTCTCCAAATACTATCGTAGCGAAGAGGACTACCAGATAGTAGATGAGAAACCGGGCAGCCAGATGGTGGGCATCGAGTATGAGCCTCTCTTTCCCTACTTCAGCGGAATCAAGTCCAAAGACGCCTTCAAGACCATACTCTCGGACTACGTCACCACCGAGGAGGGAACCGGAGTGGTGCACACCGCCCCGGGCTTCGGTGAGGAGGACTACGAGGTACTGAAAGACAGCGACGTACCGGTGATCTGCCCGATCGACGCCGAGTGCCGCTTCACCGGCGAGGTCCACGACTTCGAGGGACTCTTTGTCAAGGACGCCGACGAGAGAATCATCAAAAAACTCAAAGCCGAGGGCAAGCTGGTCAAGCGCGAGAAGTACCGGCACAGCTACCCCTTCTGCTACCGGACGAAAAAGCCCCTGATTTACCGGGCCGTCTCCTCCTGGTTCGTGGATGTGGACAAGATCAAGCAGCGGATGATCGACAACAACGATACGGTGAACTGGATTCCCGAACACCTCCGGAAGGGCAGGTTCGGTAAGTGGCTCGAGGGGGCTCGCGAATGGGCCATCAGCCGCAACCGCTACTGGGGCAACCCCATCCCGATCTGGAAGTGCGACGGTTCCGACTATATGGAGGTTATATCGTCGCGCCAGGAGCTGGAAGAGAAGGCGGGGGTGAAAGTACCGGATCTGCACAAACACTACGTCGACGAATTGACCTGGCCGTCTCCCGACGGCAAGGGAACCATGCGCCGGATACCCGATGTTCTGGACTGTTGGTTCGAATCGGGCTCCATGCCCTACGCCCAGGTTCATTACCCCTTTGAGAACAAGGAGTGGTTTGAAAACAACTTTCCCGCGGACTTCATCTGCGAAGGGCTGGATCAGACCCGCGGCTGGTTCTATACTCTCACCATTCTCGCTTCGGCGCTGTTCGACCAGCCGGCCTTCAAAAACGTGGTGGTCAACGGATTGGTCTTGGCGGAAGACGGCAAAAAAATGTCCAAGTCCGAACGGAACTACTCCGATCCGGTGGAGGTGATCGACAACTTCGGCGCCGACGCCCTGCGGCTCTTTCTGATGCACTCGGCGGTGGTCAAGGCGGAAGACTTGCGCTACTCCGACGATGGGGTGCGGGACGTTCTGAAGAGTGTCTTGATCCCCCTGTGGAACGCCTACAGCTTCTTTGTTACCTACGCGAACATCGACGGCTACAAGGCGACAGGCGACCAGAGACCAGAGGAGATCCCCGAGAACCCTCTGGACCAATGGATTCTCTCCGAGGCGGAGCGTCTGGTGGCGGATGTGTCCAAAGAGTTGGACTCCTACGACCTGCAAAAAGCCATCGATCCGATCGTCCGGTTTATCGATCTGCTTAACAACTGGTACATCCGAAGATCCCGACGAAGGTTCTGGCGTTCGGAGAACGATCCGGACAAACTGCAGGCCTACGGAACCATATACTCGGTGCTGATGAAGCTCATCCACGTGGCCGCGCCCTTTATCCCCTTCATCACCGAAGAGATCTACCAGAATCTCCGTACCGATGGCAGCCCCGAGTCTATCCACCTGGCGGACTACCCCGTAGCTGACGAAAAGCTTCGCGACCACGAGCTGGAGAGGAAAATGGCCATAACTCGACAGGCCGTCTCGATGGGTAGGTCTCTGCGCAGCATGCACAACTACAAGATCCGACAGCCCCTCAAGGCGATCTATTTAGTCACCCGAGACGGAACGGAGAAGCGCGTTCTGCGGGAGATGGAGGAGATCATCCGCGAAGAGCTGAACGTCAAAGATGTGCTGTTCAAGGAAAACGAAGAGGACCTGGTAACCTTTTCCGCGAAACCGAACTACAAGGTACTGGGCAAAAAGCTCGGCAAGCATATGAAAGCCGTAGCCGCAAAAATCGAAGCCCTTTCGATGAATGAGATCCAATCATTAATGGAAGGGGCGACCCTCTACCTAGACTACGACGGAGGCTCTCTGGAGCTGACCACGGATGGTATCGTGGTGCAGCGAAAAGAAAAAGAGCACATGAAAGTCATCAACGAAGGATCTTTGACCGTGGGATTGGATACGGAGATCACCGAGGAGCTGCGAAAAGAGGGTACCGTTCGTGACCTGGTCAGAGGGGTGCAGAACCTCCGGAAGGAACGCGGACTGGAGGTCACCGACCGAATCGTGCTCTACTTGAACGGACCGGCGGAAGTCAAAGCGGCGGTCCAAGATTTTGAAGAGCACCTGTTGGCGGAGACCTTGGCGGTGAAGTACCTCTGGCAGGAGGAAGGAGAGGCCGTCGAGATCGAATGCGGACTGGAGTCCTGCAAGGTGGCTCTCTCCAAGGCCGATTAGGTATATGCGCTTTTTCGATCCGCCAGAGACATTTTTACAATTAAAAAAAGCAGCGGCGCCTTTGGGGGTGTTGCTGCTTTTCTTGTTCGGTGGCTGCGTCAGCGGCCCCGAGCCCTATACCTCCGACCACGCCTCTCTTATTTTTGAAAGCGGCGGAGTATACCTGAGCCTCTCTCCTGAACGGGATATTCAACTCGCCGCGGCGCTGACCGGAAATATTGGGTTTGCCCCAGAGGACTTGATGGGGTTGCTGGAGCAAACGGAGCGGGTCGACGCGATATTTTTCCCTCGCAACGACGGGAGTCTGGATTTTCACGTATTGATGCGGGGCAGCTACCCGCGACTCTTTGCCGTTCTTGGTCTAAAAAAGGATCCCCTATGGAACAAGAAGAGTGGTCAGTCGTATACTTGGTGGGAGCAAGAGGAGACGGGGCTGCAGATATTTTTCGCCGGACGGGATCTTGTCGGTCTGTCCCGGGGCGGTATTGAAGACTTGCTATGCCGTCTCACCTCGCCGCCGAGGCAGGACATCCCACCGACGGCAAAAAAGCGGCTGGAGGGACGACCTCTAGGACTCTACGCGTCGAAACCGACCGCCGTAGAGGGGGCGTCCAACTTGTTTCGGCATATCGAGACTTTCTGGATGAGCTTCGACAACACCGCGGGCGAAGAGGAGGTCTATTTTATCAACGCCGAATACCTGTTGACAGAGCCGAGAATCGCCAGGTCCCTGTACTTCATGCTGCGCTTGGAGCTGTTGACGGGACTGCGTCAGAGGGATGCTGGTCTGGACCTGCGGGAGTTGATGAGGGATGATCCGGTGGAGGTTTCGCGGAAGCGGGTGGTGCTGAAAGACTACCCGGTGAGTCTCGACCGCTTGACATGGTTTTTTTCGACGGTGTTTCCCCTGGCTGCACCGGTACTGGATTAGTGCGGAAAGATAGAGAGGACAATATGGGAAAAATCGGAATTGTAAACTACGAGGCGGGCAATCTCAAGAGTGTCGAAACCGCCCTGTCTCATCTGGGACTGGACTTTTTCGTCTCCGCCGAGGCGGAGGAGCTCGACCGCGCGGAGAGGCTGATCTTTCCCGGGGTGGGCGAGGCTTCATCGGCCATGGCCAAGCTTCGGGAAAAGGGGCTCGATACATTTCTCACGGCTTATTTCAAGTCGGGACGGCCGATTCTCGGAATCTGCTTGGGCGCTCAGATCGTGCTTGGTAGCAGCGAAGAGAACCAAAGCGCCTGTCTCGACCTGGTACCGGGTAAGGCGCGCCGATTTCCGAGTACCCCGGGGCTGAAGGTTCCCCATATGGGCTGGAATACCTGCAGTTACAGGGAGGGACACTACCTGTTCGACGGGATCCCGCGGGAGAGCTCCTTCTATTTCGTCCACTCCTACTACCCTGAGCCTGAAAACAGCGATACGGTCATTGGTACTACGAATTACGGGATAGATTTCTGCGCTGCTCTGGAATTTGAAAATCTCACGGCGGTGCAGTTTCACCCGGAGAAGTCAGGGAAGTGGGGCTTGAAACTACTGGACAACTTTGCCCGGAAGCGAATGTGAGGAGAATGGAGAGATGTATCAGAAACGAATCGTAGTCTGTTTGGACGTCAAAGAGGGGCGAACGACCAAGGGGGTCAAGTTCAAGGGCAATATAGATGTGGGCGACCCGGTGGAGATGGCCGCGGAGTATTACGGGCAGGGAGCCGACGAGCTGGTGTTTTACGATATCACCGCCAGCGCCGAGAAGCGGGGGATCATGATCGACGTGGTGCGAAAAGTAGCCGAAAAAATATTTATCCCCTTTTCCGTCGGCGGTGGGATCGGAGATTTGGACGATATCCGGGCGGTGATCGGCGCGGGGGCCGAAAAGGTGAGCCTCAACAGTCGGGCCGTTGAGAGCCCGGAGATCATCCGTGCCGGCGCGGAGGTCTTCGGAAACCAGTGTATAGTTCTGGGCTTGGACGCGGCGCGCGACCACGATATGCCCTCGGGCTACCGGGTCTACATCAAGGGCGGACGGGTGGCTACCGATCTGGACGCCCTGGAGTGGGCTCAGCGGGCGGTCGAACTGGGTGCCGGCGAGGTGGTGCTGAACTCAATCGACGCCGACGGTACCAA
>DSBN01000006.1 GCA_011046055.1 Sediminispirochaeta sp.
GGAGACCCTCACCAACCACCAGCTCGTGGTAAGATATCTGGAAAAACACGCTCCGAGAATCAAACCCGCCGACCACATGGTTGCGGTGACCAGCGAGACCAGTCCTTTGGCGGGGTCCCCGGACTTTCTGACCAGTTTCTACATCGACGACTTCATCGGGGGCCGCTACAGCTCCACCAGCGCCGTCGGTGCGACGGTGCTCTCGCTCTGTTTCGGGGCCGAAGAGTTTCAAAAATTCCTGAACGGAGCTCAAGAAGCCGACCGTTTGGCCCTCAGCTCGGATATCCGGTCCAACGCCGCGCTGATAGACGCCGCCATCGGCGTCTATCTTGGCAACGTCCACGGCTACCGGGTCTCTGCGGTCCTGCCCTACAGCCAAGCCCTGCTGCGCTTTCCCGCCCATCTACAGCAGCTCGATATGGAGAGCAACGGCAAACAGGTGAATCGAGACGGACAGCCGGTAAACTACCCTACGGGGATGGTTATTTTCGGCGAACCCGGAACCAACGGGCAGCACTCCTTCTACCAGCTCCTGCACCAGGGGACCGAACGGGTCCTGCTGCAGTTCATCGGGTTTCGAGAAAACCAGCAGAACCTCGATTTGAAACAGGACGGCTACAGCAGCCGCCAGAAACTCAACGCCAACCTTGTTGCTCAAATACTGGCCTTCGCCAAGGGTCAGGAGAATCAGAATCCGAATAAGAACTTCCCCGGAGAGAGGCCTTCCAGTCTCTTGTTCGCCGACGAGTTGAGCCCCGGCGCCCTGGGAGCTCTTTTGGCCCACTATGAAAACAAAGTGATGTTTCAGGGCTTTTTCTGGAACCTCAACTCCTTCGACCAGGAGGGGGTTCAACTGGGCAAGAAGCTGACCACCCAGTTGCTGAAGGGGCAGACCGAGGACCCGGTTCTCTCGGCGTATGCCGCGCTGTTTAACTTGTAGGGCTGTTGACCACCGCCACTTCGGGGGAGAGCCTATAGATCACATCCTTGCGCTCTATTATCAGCACGGCGCGGCTTCTGAGCTGGGGGTTCCGTCTGATATTTTCGACTAGCTCCAAGGTCGGATTGATGGCGATGGGGTGGCCTACCTTTTTGAGCATCGACAGATCTCCGTTGGTATCGCCGTAGGCGAAGGTCTGCTCCAAGTCGATGTCGAACTCTTCCACGAACTGCTTCATAGCCCTCTTCTTGCTTGCCGAATCCCACATCGGCTGCACCTCGCCGGTGAAGCGTCCCTCCTCGTCGACCAAATACTCGGCTCCGCGGAAGGCGTCGGCATTGAACTTTTTGGCCATCTTCGACACCAAGAAATTGGGACTCCCGGAGATGAAAATCACCTTGTGCCCCAGCTCTTGATGTTCCTTGATTCGATCGCGGGTGTACCGGTAGACGATATCGCCGTTGAGCCGGATCACCTGATTGGAGATGAACTCGAGCTCCTCCTTTTTGTGCCCCCGGAGGGCGTCCACGTAAATATCTATCAGCTCCAGCATGTAGTCCTCGTAGTCCCGCTCCCGTTTGCGCCACTCCTTGTAGGTGTACTTGACGCTGTAGTGCCAGAGGCGGGGATCGATGACTTCGTAACGGACGAGCTTGCGAAAATGCTCGATCATCAGGGAGTTCCGGTGGAGGGTTCCGTCGATATCAAAAAAGGCGGCGATATTCATGTCCTTTGATCTACCACTGGAGCCGAATGATGTCAAGACAGCACTCTCCCTTTCGTGTTAGACTCCTATCGGAGGCAGTATGAATATTTTAATCCAACACGGCATGTACTTCGACGAAACGGACGGGGAGTTGAGAACCGGAGATATTGCCGTCGCCGGGGGAAAAATTCTCAATCTCGGCGCCGTTCCTTCGGAGTTCCACGCCGATCACATACTCAAAGCCGCGGGCTGTTTTGTCACTCCCGCCCTGGTCAACGCCCACACCCATCTGGCGATGAGTCTGTTTCGGAACTTAGCCGATGATATGAGCCTTATGGACTGGTTGGAGCACAAGATCTGGCCCTTGGAAGAAAAGATGGGACCCTCCGAACTCTACTGGGCGTCGATGCTCTCGATGGTGGAGCTTATTCGGGGTGGAGTGACCGCCAGCGCCGATATGTATTTCGGAATGGACCAGGTCGCTCAAGCGGCTATTGATTCGGGCCTTCGCCTCAACGCCGCGGTGGGATTGACCGGAGACCGAAGGACCGCACGGGAGAAACTGCGCTCCTTTCGCGATTTTTTCCATCAGTGGGAAGGCGCCGGAGAAGGACTGATCCGAGTCGACATCGGACCCCACGCCCCCTACACCTGCGACGACGGATGCTTTGAAGAGGCCGCCGCCTGCGCCGCCGATCTGGACTGCGGAATCCACGTTCATCTGTCGGAGACCGCGGGGGAGGTGGAAGAGACGAAGAATAGGTTCGGTCTCTCTCCGGTGGAATTGGCCGCCCGGTCTGGTCTCTTCGACCAGCGCTGTATCGCCGCGCACTGTGTTCATGTAGATCGGCAGGATATTGAGCTCTTGAACAATAGCAACGTGCACGTGGTGCACAACCCCTCGAGCAACCTAAAATTGGCCAGTGGTTTTGCCCGGGTCAAAGAGATGATGGATATGGGGGTAAATCTGGCCATCGGTACCGACGGCTCTTCCAGCAACAACAACCTCAATATGTTCGAGGAGATGCACTTGACCGCCCTGCTGGCCAAGGCTCTATCCGGCGACCCCACCGCCCTACCGGCGGGACAGGTACTGCGGATGGCCAGCGTCGGCGGAGCCGCGGCCCTAGGACTACCCGAGTCCGGTGGACGACTTCGAATCGGAGCTCCCGCGGATATCATCCTGGTCAGGATGGACGGAGTCCATAACTCCCCACTCCACGACCCGCGAGCGGCGATGGTCTACAGCGCCCAGGCGGCGGATGTGGACTCGGTGATCTGCAACGGTCGGCTGCTGATGGAACGACGCCGGCTGCCGCATTTAGACGAAGTGGAGATCCGGCGTAAGGCCCAAGAGGCCTTCGAGCATCTGCAATAATGTCAAAAATCTACAATGAGGAGAACCAATAGGATGGACGAAATTCTTTTTACCGACATGCAGGCGGAGTTTGGAAACTCGTTGGAGAAAAAATTCCGTAAACTACTCAAGAAATCCGCATTCCTGGAGAGCATCAAAGAGGGCGAACTGGTGGCCCTGAAGGTGCACGTCGGCGAAAGGGGCAATCTGGGATACGTGAACCCCAATTTCGCACGCATCGTGGTCGAAGAGGTCAAAGCGGTCGGGGCAAAACCCTTCCTCACCGATACCAACACCCTCTACTCAGGGGGACGCCACAACGGCGTTGACCACTCGCTCACCGCCGCGCGGCACGGCTTCACTCTGGCTACCGTTGGTGCTCCCTTCATCGCCGCCGACGGCGTCCGGGGTTTGGATTACCGCGAGGTAGCCGTAGCGGGACGGCATTTCAAAAAGGCCAAGCTGGCCGGGGGCATTCTACAAGCCGACAGGATCATCCTGCTGAATCACTTCAAGGGCCACATCGAAGCAGGCTTTGGCGGAGCGATCAAAAACCTCTCCATGGGTTGCGCCTCCATCGCCGGGAAGATGGAGCAGCACGCCGACAGCAAACCGAAGGTAAAAAGCGAAAACTGCACCGGCTGTCGGCAGTGTTACTGGGCCTGTCCTACCGGAGCGATCAGTATGGAGGAGAACAAAGCGGTGATCGACTACGAGCTGTGCATCGGCTGCGGGCAGTGCGTCGCCGCGTGCAACTACGAGGCCATGCTAGCCGGCGACAGCGCGGACAACCAGAGTTTCATCCAAAAAGTCACCGAATACGCCTTCGCCGCGGCGGACTATTTTGGGGACAGGGCGTACTACATCAATTTTGCTATCAATATCGCCCCGGATTGCGACTGCTGGCCCGCCAACGACGTGCCCTTGGTAGAAGATGTGGGGATCCTGGCGGGCGGCAACCCCTTCGCCCTGGACAAGGCTAGCCTCGACCTGGTGAGCCAAGCGAAGGCACACCGGACCAGCCGTCACTACGACAAGATCCGCGGCGGCCACAACCTCTTTCAGGAGGTCTACCCGGACATACACAGCGACACCACCTTCGAGTACGCGATTCAGCAATTCAATGTCTCGTTGGATTATAAGTTGCGCCAGTTGAAATAGTTAAAACCCTTCAAAATTTGCCGATAGACTAGGTATGCGAGGAGTATATCAGAGTCTATCGGCTTTTGTTTTTTTGGTCCTTTTCTCGATCCCGCCGAGCACCATAGCAGCGCAAGAAGAGCTGGAGCTCAGTCCCGATGACCTGGAGATCGAGCAGAGCCTCGAGGGCGGATACCACCTCTACATACGGGCCAAGGAGGGGATCGGCTCGGTACTTCTGACCGAATCCACCGCCGACCCGGAAAAACAGCGCGCCAGCTACGCCTTGCGAAACCCCGAGTACCACCCAGTCAACGGCGAGGAGAGACGAATGCTCGACGGAGAGTTTTTGGATGCACCGGAGCGGGGGCACTTCTTCCTCGTCGATTCGACACCAGAACCGCACCCCGATTTCGGCAAGGCTTTTCATATCTTTATCCCCTACGTCGTCGAGTACGGATACCCCTGGACCCGGGAGGGAGAACTGCAAGTTTTAGACGGTACCTGGCTCAATATTCGAACCTTCGCCCAGGCCTACGCCAATTACGAGGGCCCTTTTCGGGACAACCCCTTCATGATGGAACTGGTTCAAATCCCCTCGGAACCGAGGGAAGTCCCCGAAGAGAACTACATGGATGACACTCGCCGCAGCTACCAGGACATCGCCGACAACAACTCCGGAGAGCTCATCTACGGACGGGGAGGGGAAGACATCATCAACAACGTTCGCGAGGTGATCCGAAAAACCGACGGGAAATCTATCGACCTGGTGCTCTGTCTGGATACCACCAAGAGTATGGAAGACGATATTCCCCATCTCCGAGATTCCCTGGTGCCGATGCTTCAGGAAGAGGTACGGGGATTCGAAGCCTACCGAATAGGAATACTCTTGTACCGTGACTATTACGAGGCGTATTTGGCTATGCCCTACGATTTCCAAAGCGATTTTGGAAAAGTTCAAGCCATACTCAACAGGATCAGGGTCTTCGGCGGTCGGGATATCCCAGAGGCCATCTATGAAGCCCTTTACCGGGCACTGGAGTTCTATCCGTGGAAGTCGGAGAAGAGGTTGATAATTCTGGTGGGCGACGCTCCGCCCCACCCCCGTCCCAGAGGCAAGATCACCAGAGAGATGGTCTTTGAAAAGGCGGGAGATTTAGGGGTCGAGATCCATCCGATCATTCTTCCCCATTGAGGCTCTCATCGTCGATCCTGTTGAGTATCTTCGCGGTGAGAACCTGGGGCCATCGCGGGAGAACGGAAGCCCCTTCTTCGTCGTAATAGCTCAGAAGCTCCTCGAACTGACTGCGAGCTAAATCTTTTTTGCCCTGCTTGTAATTCAAGAAGGCGATTTCGTACTTGGCGATCACCACCCGCTGCAAATCTTCGGGGTAGCTATCGATGAAGCTCTGGTAGTAACGTATGGCCAGGGCGTAGTTCCCCTCATCGGAGACCACGTTCTGGGCCAGCTGGAAGTACTCCGCTGGATTCAAATCTTCGGGAATCTCTTCCGTAGTGGATGCGCAGGCGCCGAAAAACGCCACTACCACGGTGCTGAGTAGCCATAGGTAAATTCGATTTTCTCTTCCGTTCATAATTTGTGTACTCTCGCCTATAAGTCCTATAAGTCGGAAATTGAATAGACCTCGTCTTTGATGGGCAGAGTCTTTTTGAGCTCCCGCAGGAACTCCTTCTCATCGCCCATCGGTTCGTAGCTGTCGCACTCTTCGATGCTTCGCCGTGCCACGGTGAAGTACTTGTAGTACTTCTCTCCCCCGAGCTTTTTGACCCATTTGCCCGCCTCGCAGCGAACCCTCAAGGTGTAGTGGTTCCCATCCTCCTGGGAGTTGCGAACCAACTTGCAGTGCGCACAGTTGGCACAGTAGATTTTCTTGCTCTTTCCATCCTGTTTTTCAGTTTCACTCGAAGCTGAATCAGCCATCAAGCCCCCCTTTTTTAAACATAAAGATACTAACATGATCGACTTTTTATCGTCAATCATGAGCTCCATCCATGGAGCCGTTCTTATTGTTTCTCATCATCAACACACCCACGCTCCCCAAACCAAGGCTCTCCACCGAGACCACCTCCAACGGTATATGCTCCAGGAGCTCGGGAAGCCCGCCGCGGCGACGAAAATCCCTGAAGTTGCGGTAGTGCTCCCCCCCGGCACCGCGTTCAATCAGCCCAATCAGAGCTTCAGCCAGACGGCTGGTCTGCTCGGTGAAGTAAAAATCGGCCACCACAATATCACCCCCCGGTACTACCACCCGGGACATCTCGCTCAAAATTGCCGCTGCCGTCGTTCGAGGCTTCTCGTGCAAGGCAAAGCTGGTCATCGCTACGGGGAAGCTGTCATCGGGGAAACTCATTCGCGTCGCATCCTCCTGCC
>DSBN01000031.1 GCA_011046055.1 Sediminispirochaeta sp.
CGACATGGCGTGCACCGGGGGGGCAGGACCGAAGGGCGGGCGCCTACTATATGAAACAGTCGTTGCGCCTTTTCTTCCAGTCTCTCCGG
Organism: Sediminispirochaeta sp.; assembly: GCA_011046055.1. Lineage (GTDB taxonomy): Bacteria > Spirochaetota > Spirochaetia > DSM-16054 > Sediminispirochaetaceae > DSBN01. The sequence goes on from DSBN01000031.1 coordinate 90, forward strand.
TGAGTTCCGCAGAAACTCCGGTGACAAAGTCGGCGAAGGAGGGAGGCAGACCCGTGAGCGGTTCGAGGGCGGATTTTAATTTTTCATACCAAGCGGAGATCAAACCTTGCACTTCCGTACGCGTGGAGGCGTCCGAACCGAGTATCGCATTTGAGATATAGGGCAAAGTTGGCAGGTAATATTCACCGGTCGCCTTGTAGATTTCGTTGTAGGGACTAGGAATCTTGAAGTTGATTGGCTCGCGTAAGCGGTCCTGCCCGAAGGTTTCGTAGCTCCCCCGATAGCCGCCGGCGGAGTAGTAGATCCAGTCGTTGCCGCAGCTGCGTTTGAGCCACTCTCGAGAGCTCGGCCACTGTGGGGTCCGGCCTTGGATAAATACTATCTCGTTGTTCAGGTTGAAGCGGTACAGTGCATCGTCGGTCTCGATTTCCGAGTAGACTCCGTAGGTGGTGGGGTGTCGGGTCTTTTTATAGATAGTTTCGCCGCATTTGTACAAGCTCAGACGAAGGCCGTCGGCTTTGATTTCTCCGGTGCTGCTATTCATAGATCAGTCCCCCAGCAGATCTTCCTCAAATGGGTAGTTGGAAAGGAGTTCGGTCCCGTGTTCGGTCACCAGAAGCTGCTCCTCCAGTTTCAATCCTTCGTGACCTCCCTCTTCGCCGATGTAGGATTCAACGCAGATCGTCATATTTGGGAGGATCACCCCGTCGTATCCGGCCTCCGGAAAGTCTGCGTGGTGGTAGAGGTAGGGGTACTCTCCGGTCATCCCGACCCCGTGGGAGGAAAGGTAGTAACGGTTGGAGTGGTATTTGTCGGGGATGTTCCACGCCCTGTCGGCGTATTCGCGAAAGCTCATTCCCGGCTCGAGTATATCGATGTTGTGTTGAATCTGTTCGTAGGCGGTCTTGTAGAGTGTCTTCTGTGTCTCCGTCGGCATGTCCGGACCGGAGTGAAAAGTACGGGAAAAATCCGTATAGTAGCCGTGACAGCCGACTACATCGGTGTCGAAACCGATCAGTTCGTTGGGCCCAATAGTTCTGCTGGATGACTCCAGAAACCAGGGGTTGGTTCTCGGACCCGAGTTCAGCAGCCGGGTCTCCACATAGTCCCCGTTCATGGCAATTATTTGCTGATGGAGTACCGACCACAGTTCGTTCTCCGTAATCCCGGGGCGAATGTTTTCCTGCAGCACCCCCACCGCCCGCTCGGTCGCTTGAAGGGAAGCAAGTATACACTTCAGCTCTTCGTCGGACTTGATGCTCCTGGCCATCTCGACCGGCTCCTGGGCGTCCACCACCCGGACCCCCTGCGCGGCCATCTCTATCGCCACACCCGCGTTCATCCGTTCCAAGCCGATGGTCAGGCGGGATTCGCCGACCAGACTCCGGATGAGAGCGAGCATTTCTTTCGCCCACTTCCTCTCCCTGACTGCAATATCGGGACCGGCGGCTACAAAACTTGCGGTTTCGGCGGGACGAACCTCGTCCACCGTTTCAAATCCTTCGGCCAAGTGCATACAGCCGGTAAACTCGTACAGTATGGTTTTGTCTTCGCTGATCAGCAGGTATCGTGAGGCTGCGTTACGGGCGGAGAAGATCTGCATATTGCGGGTACCGGTGGCGTAACGAATGTTGATCGAGTCCGAGAGGATGAGGGCGTGAATATCTCTATTCTTCATCTCCCGTCGAACTCGTCCGAGCCGGTAGAGTCGAACCGCCCGCAGGTCGATACCCGCGCTCTCGGGTGCTTTTTCGTGTAAGGAAAGTCCTGAGAGGTCTCCGGGTTCATGCTCCTCCGAATGCCATTCAATCATTGCCATGCTGCTCCCCCTGCACTGCGTTGATGAGATAAGAACCGGCCGGGCTGGGCCCGGCACGGTCTTAATCTATTTCTATTCGAACCAGGAGTTCACCAGATCCCGGTGATCCTCGATCCACTGCTGGGCTCCCGCTTCGGGGCTGTCGGCGTCTTTGATTACGGCCATCAGACTGCCAAGGCTGCCGTCGTCCATTTTCCAATTCCGCATCCATTCAAGAACCTGGGGGTGATCATCAGCGAAACTCTTATGGGCTACTAGGTAGATATTCTCGTTCTGCCCGTAGATGTTTTTAGGATCTTCCAGGAACTTGAGATCCACCTGTGAAAAAATCCAGTGGGGTTTCCAAAGGGTCGCGACGATCGGCTCCTTTTTTTCGTAGGCTTTGGTAACCGCCGCGGTCATAACTGGACCGGAGCTGCTGATCAGATTGTATTTGAGATCGTAATCGGTCAGCGCCTGCTGGGTGAGTTTCATCAGTGATGAGCCTGAATCGATCCCCACGATGGCCGACTCATTATTATAGGTGAGTTTGTCTCGGTGATCGTTCAGCTCTTCAATACTGTTGATATCGACGTAGGTCGGTACTGCCAGTCCGAGGGCGGTGCCTTCGAACCAGGGACCGTATTTCTCAATACTGCTTTCGTACTCGTCCCACAAAGGTTTGTCCGTCGAGGGCATCCACGCTTCGAAGTGGAGATCCAGATCTCCTTCGGCTACTCCCGTCCATACCGGAGATTTGTCACCGGTTACAATTTCGACTTCGTACCCTTCTTCTTCTAGCAGAACCTTCCACATATTGGTGACCGCGATATTTTCCGCCCAATTAAAGAGTCCCAGTCGTAGTGATTTATCCGTCTTTTTTTCTTCAGCGCTTGTATCACCGTTTTCACTGCATCCGGTGAAAATCAGTGCAGCCATCAGCGCTCCTACTATCAATAGTGAAGCCATTTTTTTTACGTGTCACATAAGACCTCCAAATATTTTTTCGGCCACCCACGTGAACTGAAACCAGAGAACCTCTGATTTCATGAAACGGTTTCGGCGTAAACCGCCGCCGTGACCTTAAGTGTGATGTGATTAATAAAAAAATTACAAGTATAATTATTGTAAATGTTATAAAAAACATAATTAACTTCAATAAAAAGAAATGAAAAGCATTGGGTTGTAATTGACAAAAGCATAAATAGCCAATGCGGATGTGGAAAGATTAGAGCTGTATATATTCTTAGTAGACGACCTGATGTGATGGTCTCGCGGTAAATTACTGCGAGTCTGAAATTCGGGGCTCGTGCTTTCTGGGAACTATCGGTTCAAAGGGTATTGGTCAAAAAATCACAGTCGTACTCCATGCGTCGTGCCGTGGCCAAAGCTTCTTCCCGACTGGAGTATTTCATAACCAGGTAGAGGGAGAGCTCGATCCCGGCGGAAATTCCCGCGGAGCTCAAGACTTTTCCCTGGTCGATATATTTGGCGTTTTTTTGTACATCCAGATGAGGGTACATTTCTTGAAGTTTGTCCGTGTCCATCCAGTGGGTCGTTACTTGGTGGTTTTTCAAGATACCCGCTTCTGCCAGCAAAAAAGCGCCGGTACAAACGGAAGCCACGGTTTTTGCCTTCGGCTCCATCTTTTTGAGCCAGTTCAGCAGCACATGGTTTTTGATCTCGACCTCTTCCGCTCCATAGCCTCCAGGCACAATCAGTATGTCGATGAGAGGTGAATCGTCGAAGTTGTAGTCGGGGAGCACCTGCAAACCGTTTCTGGCGCGTATTACCCCGCTTCTTTCGGCCACGGTGAATACCTCGAAAAGCTTCTCTTTTGTCTGGACCGATTCCGCCAAGCTGAACACTTCGAAAGGTCCGGCGAAGTCCAGAACTTCTACTTCGTTGAATATAAGAATCCCGACTTTGATTCTTTTTGTTTGCATGATTACCTTCCTATGAACCCTTTGGCCAAACGCCGTTTCTCAACAATTTTGTTGAGTTTTGGAAATTGGGTCAAGGGATATCGACGATAGTTTCCTTCAGCTATTGCTGACGTCTTTAATCCTCGTCGATTTCCGGCTGCTTCCGTAGGGAGCTTGAGTTTGCCAATCCTTCTGCGTTCCGACATTTGCTTTTTCTCGATCAAATAGTTACTATAATAACAAAAGTTAATAAATTAACTATTGGCTAAGTGTCAATAGTTAGAGAGGAGGCGGGAATTAACAGCGGCGTATTGTGAAGTATGTCTATCGGTGCCTATACTTAATAACTTCTATCTTTTCCAAGGTGACAAGCCCTTCCTCAACGGTTTTATCGATAAAAGGGATAATCTTGTCGATGTTCTCTTCGGTGTCAACGATCTCTATGATCACCGGCATATCCTCAGAGAGGGATAGAATCTTTGAAGTGTGGATTCGACTGTCAGCACCAAAGCCAAGGATACCGCGGGTCACCGTAGCTCCGGCGAGATTCAGCTCCCGTGCTTTCATGACTATCTGTTCATACAGTGGTTTGCCGTGATAATGATCGTTTTCACCTATAAATATTCTCAGTAGTACCGCGTGTTCAGGTAGTCTCATAAAGTACCTCACCTAATTATTTTTAGAAGGATTTTTGGTGTTGCCAGACCTATGAAGACCATCATTAAGCAAAGGAGGTTGTTCAGAAGAAAATTCGATATACCGAGTTTCAACTCGCCGTCCCTCAACAGAGCGATGGTCTCCAATGAATACGTAGAAAATGTTGTAAACGCCCCTAGAAACCCAATTGTCAAAAAGGAGCGCAGGTCGCGAGAGACAGCGATATTCTCGAAAATTGAGAATGCGATACCGATTAAAAACGAGCCCATCATATTAACGAAGAGAGTACCCAAAGGGAAAAGTTGACCGGAGAGGGATTGAATGTTTTTTGCGGTGATATACCTGGCTACCGCCCCGAGACTGCCGCCTAATGCTATTGCCACCAAATGCTTCAAGATACGACTCCTTGTGGTTCATAAAAAAATATCGGGTACCAACAGGAGTCATCAGCTTGTGGCAAGCGGTTAGAGGTGGACTCCATCACCTGTGTGTAGATTATTCAATACCATTTCCTCTGTCAACGTGAGAACACTGTCCGGCGACGACGGTATGAAACAACGGGCTATGGAGTTAGATCGCATGAGCGGCAAAGCGGCCTCTTGACCGATATTTGCCCCCTCTTTATCCTTACCAAATGATGAACAAAGACGAAAAAAACGGGGAACGGACACCCTGGTTTAGCATCTGCACGGTGACCGATACCGATCAGGTGGATTTGGATCGCCTGTATGGAAATCTAAAAGAACAGAGTCTTCAGGACTTCGAGTGGATCATCGTCGGTGATGGTGCGCCCCAGGCGGTTCGAGATGAGGCGAGTCGTATAGCTGCCGAGGCGGATTTTCCGGTGGTCTACCTTTTTCAAAAGAAAAAAGGCCGAGCCGCGGCCCTGAACCGAGGGCTGGAAGAGGCGAAGGGGCGGTTCTTCATAGTACTGGACCTTGGAACTCGACCGGTTCCCGATGCTCTAGAAAAGCTGGCCGGTCACTGGAAGAGTATCCCCGAGCAGGAGCGCTCGTACTTTGTCTCCGTGGCGGGTTTGGTCGCCCTGAACGACGGAACAATCTACGGCAGCAAGTTTCCCTCCTCCCCCTTCGACTCCAACAGTATTGAAACCAGCACTCACTATGGAGTGGGCGGGAGGAAATGGGGATTTCTACGGACCGAAGTTGTGCGTGGGGAGGGGTTTCCAGTTTTTCAGGGGGAGGATTTTTTTCCCGACCAGCTGGTACTAAATCGTATTGGCCAGAGAGCCATCACCCGTTACGTCAACGACGTAGTGCTGATACTCGAAAAAGAAGAGCCGCCCTCCCGGCGGGAGGAGCTGCGGAGGTGGATCGAAAACCCCAAGGCTTCGGCCAAGTATTACAACGAGTTTTCGGGAATGCGGCTTCCCCTGGCCCACAAGGTCCGGGCCTGTGCAAACTACGTCCGATACTCGATGCACGCCGGGGTGATACCCGACGACATCTTCAAGGCCGCCAATAAGCGCTTGATTACCTTCTTCATGCTGTGGCCCGGCTTGATTGCCTACAAACGGGACCGAAAAAAGATGCGCCGAGTTTGATTATCGGCACTTTATTGTTACCTTTGAAGTAGCGAAGTAGCATTGTAAAGTGAGGAGGTAAGCACAATGGCAGATTATCACGAAGCGGAAGAAAAACTATCCGCGGATGCGAAAAATATTTCCCGGGCTCTCAAAAGCATCAAGGAAGAGGTCGAGGCGATCGACTGGTACAACCAGTGAGTCGACGTCTCCGACGACCCAGTTTTGGCGGCTATTATGGCCTACAATCGGGACGAGGAGATAGAACACGCCTGCATGGCCCTGGAGTGGCTGCGTCGCAACATGACCGAATGGGACGAGGCGATGAGAACTTTCCTATTCAGCAGCGGCGACATCACCGAGCTCGAGGAGGAGTCGCAGTTCGAAGGTGCTGCCCCGCAGTCAGGACGGAGCGATTCTGACCTTGGAATCGGCGGCAAGCGATAGGAGGAGGCGACATGGAGTATTAGCAAGTACTTTCCGCTATGAGCCCCTGCGAGTGTAC
>DSBN01000155.1 GCA_011046055.1 Sediminispirochaeta sp.
GAGTCACGATCCATAGGCTCGGAGAAGCGGATTTCGATATCGAAGCCGCCGTCGGAGAAGATCTGAGTCTCTGGGTCAGGGGTGACCGCGACCACCTCCGGGGCCTCTGTATCCTGACTACTGGAGAATCGAAACAGCTCGGCGTGTCGGAGGGGAACTCCCTCCTCGGATCGAGCCAGGGTGGATATTTCCAGTCGGTACTCCGGTCCAGCGCTAAGCTCCCGTTCAAGTGGGCTTAGCAGCAGCTCTCTATCGCTTCTCCAGTCGAGACGGACGGCAATTTGTCCCTCAGGACCTTCCAAGCTCAAGGCCGAGTCGACGGAGACTCGGTCCATAGCCAGGGAGAAGCTCACCTGCACGGCCTCTCCAGGGAGGAGAAGGTCCCGCGGATCTACTTCCAGCACTCGGGGTACCTTATTGGAATGCAAAAGGTAGGGGCCGCAGGAGAGCAGGAGGGTCGGGATTAGTAGAAACAGAGTTTTTTTCATGGCTGGTACCTCAGAAAGATTCTTCGGTTTTCCGAAACCGTTTCGGGAAGCTCCAGTTCGTAGATGCAGTCACGGCCCTGGTGGTTCGCCCCGAAGCCTTCCGACTGCAGCATCAGCTCCTCGGGACCGGTCCAGTAAAAGGACACAATCTCCGGGCGGGAGAGGTCGTCGGGGAAGATCGGTCGGATGCGGCAGCGTTTCTGCAGCTCTTGCCGCGTCTGGGCATCGGGTGGTTCCTCGGAATAGGTGAAAAAGAGAGTGTAGGCGCCGCGGCTCCCTTGGGGGCTGATGTCTATCGCCTCATCCGGCAGTTCTTCCAGATCCGGGGGGAAGCTGTCTTCGGTGGCTCCTCGTATTCGCTCTACACGGTATTCGGAGACCCTGCGCTGCAGGGTCGTCTTGGCCGGGTCTATCTCAAATCCATCGGGCAGGCTGAGAGTGTAGATGACTCCTGGAACAAAGTCCGTATCGGGGATGAAGACTGCCGATTCGGGGGAGCTCCAGTACAGCGCCCCGGCGAGGTAGGGAGATATCCGATAAGTCTCCTCGAACTCCCTTTGGTCGACCTCCCTGGAGAATAAGAGCTGAAAACTCTCATTATCCGAGATCCAAGCCTCGGCTCCCTCCACTTCTGGGAAATTCTCGGTCCAATCCAGGCGCACCACCGAAAGGCTGGTCTGAATCTTCTCTTCGCCGTTGAGGCGGGTGTAGTAACGGAGGCTGGGCAGATCTACGAGAGTTGAAGCCTCCGCCGAGGGGAAGAGCAGCGCTTCGTCGAAATCCACACTGTAGATTCTATCGTCCGACCACTGATACCGCGGTTTGATGTAGCAGAGGCTTGCATCGGAATTCCATTGGATGTCGACCTCCGTTGCCGGGGAGATCTCTATTCCCTCCGCTGCCGCTGCCTTGTTTACCGGGGAGGAGAAGTTCAGAACGATCTCTTGGCGTGGTGACTCGATATCCGAGCCGGAGCCCGGTTCGGCGGAGACCATGCTCACCGTCTCCGTATCAGTGAAAAAGGGGAGGTTGAACAGAATCGGGTGTTCCCGACCCTGCCGATCCCGTACGAGACCGTGAAGAGAAAGCTCGTAAGCGCTGCCGGCGGAGAGCTTGTGACGGGGAACGAAGGTCAAACGCTCCTCTTCCCACTGGTAGGAACCCGGTACGGGATTTCCGTCCTTGAGCAGGGAGAAGGCCTCCTCCACCGAGCTGCGGTCCATGGGCTGGGAAAAACTTAGTGATGGGTGGTGGTCGCTGGGGACTTCTTGGTTACGATAGAGGGGGGATGAGTCGGTGATGATATGGCGGCTGTTTTTTTCACTCTCTTCGGTCTGCAGACTGCAGGAGAGAAGGAAGAAAACCAACACCGGAGAAAGAACGAAGATTCTATACATGGCTATCTCCTGTTTCGTACTCTTGACTGGGAATGATTTCTACTGAAGCTCCCTCCCGAAGGGATTGGGGGGGCTGTAGAACCACGGTATCGCCTGGGGAGAGACCGGCTGAAAAAACTACCCTGTTCTCCCGGACTTGAGCGTCCTTCAGCCTGGCTTTGAAAACTCGACCGTCGCGCAAGACAAAGACCTCCGCCGCTTGGTGCTCGGAGGGGTCCGGGAGGAGAAGCGTCTCCCGGGGCAGGGAGAGGGGAGCAGTTTCGGACAACTGAGAGTACAAACGCACCTCCACGTAAGCTCCGGGTTTGACCGAATCCGGCAGATCCTGAGCGGAGCAGAGGACGGGGATGCTCCGGCGTTGCGAATCGATTTCGGGAAACAGATAAAGTATCCGTCCTTCGTAGACGGTCGGCTCGTTGAAGAACTGGAATTGAACGGAGCTGCCTTCTGAGAAATGGGGAATCCGTGACTCGGGTATGTAAGTCTGGACAAATAGTTCTTCCGGGTTCAATATCCCGCATATCGCCTCTCCCCTCTGGAGGTACTCTCCCACGGAAGGATCGACAAAGGTGATCCTTCCGCCGATGGGAGCCTCGATCGAGGATTGTTCGATTTTATCTACCATTTCCTCGATCCGAATCTCGAGCTCGGTGATCTCTCTATCGATGATGTGAACGCCGTGCTCCAGCTCTCCGCGGAGCTGCTCTTCGACGGCGGACAGTGGGGTAGTCGATTTTGCTGAGTCCGGACCCAGTTTCAGGGACAGTCTCAGCATCTCCCGCCGAAGGCCCAAATCTTCGAGTACTTCCCGGCTTCGAAGCAAGTTCTCCCGATGTTGGGACAGCTCTTTTTCGGATATCCCGCCGCTCTGCTCCAGCTCCAGAGCCGTCTGAAGGTCTTCCCGATCCGACTCCACCTCTCTCCTCTGACGGCCGATCTCGATCTCGAGTCGCTGTAGATCGATATACTTCTGCTTCTCTCGGGAGATCTCTTGGCGGACGGCGACCAAGGTCCTTTCCCTTTCCGTCTGCACCCGGGCGAGCTGCTGCCGGAGAATTTCGAGCTCTGTCTCCAATTCCCGGGTGTTTAGCCGGGCGATCGTCTCTCCGGGGGATACGCTCTGCCCCGGTTTCACCTGGAGGAACTCGACGAAAGCGTTGAATGGGCTGGAGACTATCCGGCGATCACGACTGACCAAAGTTCCGGGAGAGACCAACTCAGGGCTGCGTTTCGTCTCTTCTACCACCACGGTCCGTACCTTTGGCTTTATATCCGTTTTGGCCGGGCGATCGTTTCCGTCCTGATCGCATCCGGTGCTGAGAAAGAGAAGGGAAAGGAGCAAAACGAAGGGTGCAGTCATTTTTTATCCCCCAAAATGTGGAAATTAATATGGGGAGTCAAAAAACGTCGGGCGGATAGGGGGATGAGGCGCTCGAGCCCGCAGAGTTCCAAGATTTCTATCTCCCGGAGCAAAGTGTTCGTGCAGAGCTCAAAAAAGCGACGACGAGCCTCCAAGACCTCGATCCGGGCCTCGAAAAGCTCCTTCCGGGTGATCTCTCCGCGACGGTGAGAGGCGGCTTTGAAATCCGACAGTTCTTCGTAGAGTTCTATTCGCCGGCGGGCCAGAGGGAAACTCCGTTCCAAAAGTTCCAAGCTGTCCAACAGCTCCTCGACGCGGTACCGGAGCTGCTTCTCCAGACGTTCCCGCTTGAGCCGCATCTGGGCTAAATTGAGGCTGCTGATTTTTTTCTGATCCGAGAAGAGCATCCGCGGGTCGAGGTTCAGACCCAACGAAGGATTGCGCTGATGACTCCGGTCGGAGATGTCTCTCCCGTCGCCGGCGTCTATTTTCCAAAAGGGGTCAGCGGTACTGATTCGTAGCGCCAGGCTGAAGGAGGGATTCTTAGGAGGGAAGCTCTCCCCGCTCAGGGAGTAGGTCCCGTGGAGCTCGACCGTCGGGATGAGCGAGTCGCTGCGGCTGTCTAGTTCGGCCAACCGGAGCTCCAAGGAAGCCGCAGTGATCTCCGGACTGCTTTCAAGGGCGTGCTGAAGAAAAAAGTCCCGGCCTCGGGAGAGAATCGGCGACGGAGCTGGGACGATTGTACTGCGAAAGCTCAGAACGGGGACGAAAGATTCGCTCTCTGCCGGTGAGACGAGCCTGGAGAATTTTCGCTCATGATGTCGAAGCTGTAGGCGGTGTTCTTGGAGCTGTGCTTCGACTTCCCAGTACCGCAGCTCCAACTCTCTCAGCTCGCTTTCGACTATTGCCTTTGCTTGCTTGAGCGTTCGCCCCGTCATTAGAGATAGCTCCTGCGATTCGAGCGTTTGCTGAAGCTGCTGGATCTGTTCTTTTTCCAACAAAATTGACAGGGAGGTTTCCAGCACCTGCCGCCACAGCGTCATCCCGCGGCGATGGAGCTCCAGCTCAAACTGCTGCGTTTCGATAAGGAAGCGCCTTTTCTCTTCGGCAGCCCGTCCGCCGTTGAGCAGTCTCCAGTTGAGAGTGGTGCTGATTTGATGCTGCAATCGGTAGGGGGAAAACAGACCATAGGTCTCCTGACCCTGGTAGGAAAAACCGATCCGCGGCAGCCGACTGCTGAAATGGGGATCGACGCTTTGTCGGAGCAAGTCCAGTTGAGACCTCAGCTGTTGAGCCCGGAGATCCTCGCTGTACGCGCTGGCAAAGGCGGTATGAAGGGGTATCCGACGGCGTTCTTGGTGGGAGTCGGGAAGCGCCGCGGCGAATACGGGAACCAACAAAAACAGAACCGTCCAATAGTGATACCGTCCGGCCATAACTCAATATTCCCCGGAACTTTGGCTCATATCCAGCAGAATCTGAGCGTTTCGTTTTGCCTCATCCGCCTGCTCCGGAAGTCCGTATTCCAGGAGCAGGTCGGCCCGGGTGAGGTAGATCCCGGCGTAGGTGAGAAGATACAAGGAGGCTTCGTCCAACAGGGCAATGGCCTCCCGTGGCCGGCCCTGTTGGGCCCTGCTCTGGGCGAGCAACATAGTGAGTTCCGGATGCTCCGGTACTATGGCTCGGTATGTTTCCAGAACCTGCTGGGCTTCCTCCGGACGGTCGAGCATCAGCAGCGTTCGAACCCTCCATTTATCGATGAGAAAATTCTTTTCGTCGTCGTCATGATGGCGCTCCCAGTGGTCGAGGGCCCGCCGGTACTCCTCGCTGAAGAAAAGCTCTTTTCCCCGTTCCAGCACATCCTCGGTCGCTCCTCCGCTGAGTTCTTGCTGCCCACAGGAGTGAAGGAGCAGCAGGACGAGAAAAACCGCGCCGGGCAGTTTGAGCTTCTTCGGCATCAGGAACATGCATTTCGTCATTGTTCTTTGCCTCCCTACTGTGGAGGAGTAAAAAAATCGGCGAAATCCTTCATTTTTTCTGATTCTTTGAAGCAGATGAAGCCGGAGGCTACTCCTGTCTTAGTAGGAGGTGTCTATGCGTTGGATACATTTTATTTTTCTGCTCTTCTTGGGCGGTTTCACAATAGCCGTGGAGGGGGAGCAGTGGGAGCGGAGTTTCCCGACGGCTTCGTACATGGAGTACGCCCAGCGGGAGATGGAGTTTTTGTCGGAGAGACTGAGTGCCTCTCCGCGAGAGCAGCGCCAGGGTATTGTCCTGGAGTACCGTCGACGTTTAAGGGAAAAATTCGACGATCTCCTCCATCGATGGGTTCAAGAGGTCGAGGCTGACCCGAAGATTTCCGGGACGTCGGAACGTCTCTCTCGATTGAATGAAACCCGGCAGCGCTACCGTCGTGACTTTGAAGAACTGAACGAACTGCTCATTCGTCGCGCTCTACAGTCGTCCGCGGATCCGCACCGGGAAGAGGTGGAGGAGCTCAGCGAGTACCCGGTGGATTTCACGGACAAGAAAAGCGCCGCGCAGTGGCGGGACGCGGAGCACCGCTTGTTGGAGGCTCGACTGGGGTGGGAGCAGGAGGTAGAGATGCGTTACCAGGAAGGAATGGAGGAGCTGTCCCGGGAGTATCTGGACCTGCAGCAGTCGAAGCGGGAGTGGGAGCGGCAGTACCGAGATAGCTATCTTCAGTTTGAGGAGAGCTGGGAAAGCCATCTGGCTAGTATCGAGGGGGCTAACCGGAGGGATACGGAACTCCTGCAGCAGCAGAGCATGTGGGAGCTCGAATCTTACGGGGGCGATCTGTCCAAGCTTCTCGACAGCCTGCGGAAGGCCGAGGTTCTGATAGACCAGGTGGATAGATCCCTTCTGGTGGGAGAGGAGGGGGCGCGGGGCCGGAAAGAGCTGCAGCAGACCAGAGAAGAGTCGCTACAGCTATTGAGAGAGATAGACGCCGGGCTGATGGAGCTCCGGGAGACCAGAGGCGGTGCGGCGGAGTCTCTGCTCAGTCTGTGGGAGGCTCTCCGTCCGGATCGAGACCGGAGTGGGGCCTTTCGGGAGCTCGACTCCGGTCTGGCTAAGCCGATTGGTCAGAGACCGGATAGAGAAGAAATTGAAGCTCGTATGATATCAGCCCGCCGGAAACTGAACGAGCTTCAGCAGCAGTACGCCCCGAATTCACCGGAGCTGGCCGCGGCATTCGACGAGTACAGCACTTTATACCTCATGATGC
>DSBN01000333.1 GCA_011046055.1 Sediminispirochaeta sp.
GAGAGATTCTTTCGAGGAACAGAAAGAATCTCACGGGTTGGGATTCTCTACTCAACTCCGTCGAAAAATCTTGATTCGAGGATACGGCGGTGCAGGTCGCTGAGGTACTTCAGATGGTCCTTCTCCTGGTTTTTGAGCTTGACGAACAGCTCCCGCTCCATAGGGTCGTCGGTGGCCTCCGCCCGATCGGCGTACAGCTCGATGGTTCGGCGTTCCAAACCTATGCCGGCGCTTATCGCCTCGGCCTCATGGCTGGCCTGTCGTATTTCGTCCTTCACATCGTCGGAGAGGACGTGGTCGTAAAACTCACTGTGTTCTCCCAGGTCGTCGTTGTGAAAGAAATTTCCGTCCTTCAGGTACTGGTTGTATTCTGAGAGGAGTACATTCTCGTGATTTTTCTCTTCCTCGGCCATCAAATTGAAGATATTCCGCACCGATTCGTGCTCGGCAAGCTCGGCTTCTTTGCTATAGAAGCTTTGGCTCTCTTTTTCTAAAAGCAGGGCTTTTTTCAGTATTTCGATTGCTCGGTTATCACTCAAGGCTTCCTCCTTGTGGGTTTACTTGTATCCGTGTTGTGTTAGAAATATAGTCAAATTAGCTGTAGAAGTAAACCTATTGGGCATTTGGAAACACAAGCTGCTCGAAAAAGAGGGCTGCCAAAGTCCCGGTAATCACTCCGTTGCTGAAAATACTCGACACCAGCGGGGGCAGGCTCGGCCAGAACTCGGAGGGCATGAGCATGACCCCCGTGCCAGCCAGTATGCTGATGCCGACGCTGAAGGTGCTGCCGGTGGAGAGTTTCTCTTGGCCGATATGGCTAACGCCGATCATGGCGATGGACGAAATGGAGATCAGTAGTATGGCGCCGGCAATCGATCCTGGCAGGGTGGTCAAAACCCGCGCCAAGGGAGAGAGAAGTCCAATGAGGATAAAAAGTCCAGCCCCCAGAAGAAAGGGGAGTCTTCGCTTGTCCTTGGTCACCGAGACCAGGCCCGCTGAGATAGCGAAGGGGGTGGTTCCCACTCCCCCGGTCAGTCCGGCAAAGAAACTGGTCAATCCGCTGGCCGCCAGTCCGAGATCGTAGCGTCTAGTAGCGATTGGATCGCCGGTGGCCGATTCCATAGCCTTGAGACTGCCGATCTGGTTGGGGATCAACAAAAAACCGAGAATGCTGAGGGTGATCACCGTGCCCGGGTCGAAGCTGGGGGTACCCCAGGGGAACAGCTCTGGCACTTGGAGCAGGCCGGTCCCTCCTCTTGTGAGGGTCTCGGTGGTCAATCCGAGGACACCGGCCAAACCCCACCCGAGGAGGATGCTGATCAAGAGAGCTGCCTGTTTCAGCAGCCCCTTGGCCTTGGTCAGCAAGGTGATCGACAGCAGTAGGACGCCGACGCTGATCACAAACAGCCCCAAACCGTCGGCGACCATCCTTTCGATAGCAATGCCGGAGATCTGAACCGCGATTAGCAGCAGGAATACTCCGGTCACCCGAGGGGTAAAGAGTTGCTTGATCAGGCGGATTATTCCCAGCAGCCCGGCGGCGAAGAGTACGAGCCCGGCAATGATGAGGGCTCCCTGAATATCGGTCCGGATGGTCTGGATAGGTATGCCTCCGGCGGTGGAGACCGAGACGATGACCAGGAAGGCTGCCCACCATGGGCCAGCCGGTCCTTCTATCAGCAGATTTCCGTGTCCCAACGCGACTTGCAGCAAGCTGCCGATCCCGGTAATGATGAAAGTCAAGGCGATCAGGTTTTCCACCCCCGCGGGAGAGAGCTGAAAGCCGCCCCCCACTATTACCGGTACCGAAATCACCACTCCGATGTGAAACATCAACCATTGCAGCCCTGCAGCTATAGTCTTCAAAATTGCCTCCAACCGTTTAGATATAAACTCGCTTGCATTCATCCAGCTGATCCCGTATGGTGATATACTGAGAACCGTTGTGGATCTTTACGGATTTTTACATATTATGGCCTTGTTTGGAAGGAGAAAAGGTTGAAATAGATGGCAACAATCAACGATGTCGCCGAAAAAGCGCGGGTTTCGGTGGCTACGGTTTCCAGAGTTATTAACAACAGCGATCACAAGGTCAATGAAAATACCCGAAAACGGGTGCTGCTGGCGATAAAGGAGCTGGACTACCACCCCAACGCGGTAGCCAAAAGCCTGCAGATGCGCAAAACCGATACCATCGGGGTGATTATTCCTGATATCTCCAACCCCTACTACGCTGAGATTGTACGAGGAGTACAAGACGCCGCCGAGGAGTTCGGTTTCTCGTTGATTCTGCAGAACACCGATCGAGACCTGCGCAAATTGACTCGGGGTATTTCGCTTTTTCGTGAAAAAAACGTCGAGGGTATCATTTTCAGCGGTGGGATCATCGAGGACAAGGAGGTCACCCCGGTTCTGGGGGCGATGCAGGAGAAGTCCGTGGTCATCGGCCGTCAGAGAATGGACATCCCCTCCATTCGCATCGACAACCGAGCGCTGACCATTCGCGTGGTGGATCACCTGGCGTCATTGGGTTACACTTCGCTGGGCTTCATCGGCGGCCCCGCCTCCTCCACCACTTCCGAGGACCGCCGTTGCGGCTTCGTCGAAGGGGCGGAGAGTCATTCCTGTCGGTTTGACGAAAGGTTCATTCTCCCCGGTGAGCTGAGTCTGGAGAGCGGCTATGCCAGGACTTCGAGGATCTTGGAGTACGACGACTTTCCCCAAGCCCTGGTGACGGTCAACGATCAAATAGCCTTCGGCGCCATCAAGGCGATCAAAGATCGAGGCCTCCGCGTGCCGGAGGACATTGCGGTGACGGGTTTCGACAATGTACCTCTGACCCGCTACTTCGATCCTACGGTGACCACGGTCAATATTCCCCGCTACGAAATGGGCCGTCGGGCACTAAAGCTTCTTCTGCACCGAATTCGGGGCAGCCGGGTGGAAGAAGTGACCTTCTTCGAATGCCAACTGGTCGTCCGCAACTCCACCAAACTACAAGCAAAACCGTCAAAAACTAAATAAACTCGATTTTATCGGTAATATGAGCAAAAAGTTCATTTTTTTGTTTGACAGATCTGCTCAGCTATAGTACCATGTCCTTATGGTAAACGTTTACCATGCGCATGCGCTATTTTAATGAGTCCTCTGAAAAAAGGGCCTTAGCAGCGACGCCTGAAATTCTAAATCATTATATTATAGTAACTTAAAAATGCCATTTTCCCGCATTTCTACCTTTTTTCAGAGGACTCTTTAATCTTAAAGAGGTGACTGCAATGGCAAGAAGGAAAAGTTGGAACACCGCTGATATGAGTTATGACGAAGTGGCCGAACTCCTGAAGGAGAACGACACCGTCATGATCCCGATGGGTTCTAACGAAAAACACGGTGCCCATATCATTTTGGCGACCGACACTGTGACAACCATGGGTGTTGTCGAAGCCGCCGCTCCTTTGGCGAAAACCGCTTATACTCCGATCATCCCCGTCGGATACAGCCCCCACCACATGGGACGGGTTGGTGAAGGCGCGGGAACGATGACCTTCTCTGGCGCTACTTACCGTCAGATGGTGTACGAACTGGGGATGAGCATGATCTACCACGGCTTCAATAAGATCGTCTTTGTGAGCCATCACGGAAGCAACTCCAAGGTTGTGGACGATGTGCTTCGACGGTTGCGCTACGAAACCGGTTGTTTCGCCTGCTGGTACAAAACTCCCACCGAAAGGGACTACACCATTGTCGGAGACATCATGGAAGGACCCGCGGAGGAGACCCCCGGATGGCACGCCGGTGAGATGGAGACCAGCACCGTCTGGGCCTGGGACGAAACTTTGATGGACATGGACAAGGCTAAGCAGGACAGAACCCACGCTCCCGCCTGGATGGGTCCCAAGTTCAAGAAAAAAGACGGGGCGCCGACGGTCGAGTTCATGGGCGCTGAGAACATCATTGTGCCGATGGAGCACCACGAGTACTCCGATTCGGCGACGATTGGAAACCCCTTCCGCGGAAGCAAGGACAAAGGTGAGAGGTACTTCAAACAGTCCGGTGAGGCGCTGGCCGCCTTCCTCGAAGAGGTCAAGAATTTCGATATCGAGGTTCCCCTCGAGAAACGCCAATTCACCAGCAGGGCTTAACAGGTATTTTTTATGCACGGCACCATCGCGGTCATTGCGACCATGGATACCAAAGGACTCGAAGCGGAGTTCTTGCGTGAGAAACTTCAGCAGGGGGGCTATCAAGCTCTCTTGCTGGATGTTTCCACCTACCGAAATCCCGTGGGTACGCCGGATGTTTCGGCCGACGAAATAGCCGAGGCCGGCGGCAGCAGTCGTGAGGAGCTCTTGGCCGGCAAGGATCGTGAAAAAATGATGGCCGTCATGGGTGCCGGGGCGGCGGAAGTGCTGAAGCGGCAGTATCGGCACGGAAAGCTCAAGGGGGTATTGGGAATTGGTGGAAATCAGGGCACGGCCATCGCTTCGATCGGCATGCGGGCGCTGCCTATCGGTTTTCCCAAATACCTCATTTCTACGGTAGCATCGGGGAATATCCGCCCCTTTGTGGGGGCGAAAGATATCGCGATGGTCTTTTCGGTGAGCGACCTGGTAGGCGGGCCCAACGTGGTGACCCGCTCGGTGCTGGCCAACGCCGCGGCGGCGGTGATGGGCATGGCCGACGCCGGGGAGAGCTTGAAGAGTCCGAAGGACCAGAAACTGATCGCCATCAGCGCCTTGGGAAACACCGAAGAGGCGGTAAATCACGCCATGACCAGGCTGAAAGAGGCCGGGTTTCAGGTGATCGCCTTCCACGCATCCGGAGCCGGAGGTTCGGCGATGGAGGAGCTGGTAGAACGGGGAATAGTCGACGG
This sequence comes from Sediminispirochaeta sp., assembly GCA_011046055.1. Lineage (GTDB taxonomy): Bacteria > Spirochaetota > Spirochaetia > DSM-16054 > Sediminispirochaetaceae > DSBN01. Next base: position 4,871 of record DSBN01000333.1, read on the forward strand.
TGTTCTGGATTTGACGCCCCACGAACTGACCGAAGAGGTGATCGGGCAGGGCGCCTACGTACCGGTCAACTCCGGAAGGATGGAGGCGGCGGTGCGAAAAGGCATTCCCCTGGTGGTTGCTACCGGCGGGATGGAGTACGTATGTTTCGGTCCTCGAAACAGCATTCCCCGTGACATGCTGAACCGAAAAATCTTGATGCACAATCCCTATAACGCCAATGTGATAATTACCCATGACGAACTTCAAGAGGTGGCGGCGGTTTTGGCCGAGCGGCTCAACAAGGCCGGCGGCAAGACCGCTCTTTTTGTACCCACCGGAGGTTGGTCAAAATACGGTAGTCCTGGGGGAGTCTTTTACGACCCCGAAGGGCTGGAGAAGTTCCTCCAGGCTCTGAGGTCGGACTTAGATCCAAAGGTCCGTCTGGAAGTCCCGCCAGGCAACATCAACGACGAAGGTTTTGTGGACCTTTGTGTGGATGCGATGATCGAGTTTATGAAAGAGGAAAAATGAACACTGGAAAAAAAGAACTACAAGAACAACTGGCTGATTTTTCTCGACGTTCGTTCAACCGGCACTTGATCGGGGGAACCGGAGGGAACAACAGCGTGAGGATCCCCGAGAGCGGGCACGTACTGATCACACCGAGCGGTATTTCCCTGGCCGATGTTGAGCCCGACGGACTGATCGAGTGCACTCTCGACGGGGAGGTGATCGAGGCGCCGAAGGGCTTCAAGCCTTCGAAGGAGACCTCCTTTCATCTGGGAATTTACAAACTCCGTCCGGAGGTGAATTCGATATTTCATGTGCACCCGCCTTACTCCACCGGGTTCGCCAACCTCATGGAACCGCTGCCCATGGCGACGGTTTCCGCGGCGGTCAGACTGAAGCACGTTCCCTGTGTCGGCAGCGCCTTGCCAGGGTCGGATGAACTGCGGGAGCTTATTCTCGAAGCGGTGGAAAAATATCCCGAGTCGGAAGCCTTTATTTTGAAAGAACACGGCATTGTGGCTCTGGGACCCGACATACCCAGCGCCTTTTACACCGCCGATCTGATAGAAGACACCGCCAAGATCGCTTTCGTTGAAAAGACGATTCTTGCGGCCAGAGAGAGATAATTCGACTAAGGAGAGGGAATATGGATATTCCAAAAAAAATGAAAGCAGCCGTATTGTACGATTTTAACGACGTACGTGTCGAGGAAAGAGACGTACCGGAGCCGGGACCGGAAGATGTGCTGGTGAAGGTCGAGTCATGCGGTATCTGCGGAACCGATGTGAAAGTCGTCACCCAAGGGATGCCGAAAATGCCGCCCATGGGCGATTTCATTATCGGTCACGAGTACTCCGGAACGGTCGTGAAGACCGGTGAGACCGTCGACGAGTTCAAGCCCGGCGACCGGGTGGCGGTCGAGGTGCACAAGGGCTGCGGCCGCTGCAAGAACTGTCTGCTTGGCGACTACACAGCCTGTATGAACTACGGCGATAAGGGTAACGTACCCTTTGGGTACGACGAGTTCGAGCACGTGGCTCGTATCGGTTTCACCTCTATGCCTATCGCCGTTCGTGCCGACGCCCCCTACCAGAGTCTGGAAGAGTTTGTCGAGTACGCC
>DSBN01000372.1 GCA_011046055.1 Sediminispirochaeta sp.
AATTCCTCTTTCTGGGCCTTGATGATTCTCAATCGGTCGATACTGGTCTTGCGTAGGTAGATCTGGCGGATAATGTCCCGATACTCGTGGTAGCCGAGGAAGCTGACCATGGTGATGATGAGAAAAAAGATTCCGATCAGAGGAAACATCATCGAAAACCCAGCTTCGACGGCGAGTGTCCCCGCCGGAACGGAGTTGTAGAAGCGGAAGAACACAAAAGAGACGAAAATCGACGAGTTGGCGATCAAAGCCAACCTCGGTGGGAGAAAGAGAAAGAGATTCAGCAGGAAGATATCGAGGATAAGCTTCATGACGGTGGCCAGGTCCAGAGTCGATGAGGTGAGGCTGATGATCAGCAGGATCCAGGCAAAAATGGACAAGTGAACCTTACGGCGCTTTTTTTCATTTCCAAAAAAAAGAAAGGCGGCAATAACGGCGAAGGCGGTCACTCGAATGATGATAAGCACTTCGTGGATGTTGTCGAGGACCCTACCGGAGATGTGCATCTCGGTGATCAGCGAGTAGAGGGTACCAAGACCCAACAACAGGGGAATCAGAATAATAATCTTGAGCCTCTGGTAGTTGAGGCGGCTGATCTCGTCGAGGATGAAAAAACGTGTTCTCCGATCACCCAAGTTGCAGAAGTCGGTGGTGTCGGAAAAAAGACTACAATACAGTTTGTCGATCAAGTGGCGTGCTCCGTCTGCCGTTCGAAACAGTTATAGGGTTTAGGTAGAAAAAGCATATCCAATTCTTCGAATAAAGGCAAATCTGGGGGGGGAAAATTCAGTTAAATAGGCGTTAAAAAGGTGTCGTCCGTCACGGCATCGGATCTCTCAGCCTTCCTGCCGTCCGCAGGAGACATCGATAAAAAGACCCGCGGGGTTGACCGGACGCTACGACGGCAGCGCCGCCGCCAGGAGTTCCCGGGTATACTCATGCTTCGGGGCGGAGAAGATCTCCGACGCCGGGCCTTGCTCGACGATTCGGCCATCCTTCATGATGGCCAGCTCGTGAGCCAAACTCCGGACTATCTGCAGATCGTGGCTGATGAAGAGGTAGGTCAGGCCGTGTCGCTGCTGCAGGTCCTTCAAGAGCTGTACCACCTGGAACTGAATCGAGCGGTCCAGCGAAGAGGTCGGTTCGTCGAGGACGATAAAGTCCGGTTTGAGAACCAGGGCGCGGGCCAGGGCGATTCGCTGTCTTTGACCTCCGGAGAACTCGTGGGGGAAGCGGTGCCGGCTCTCCGGATCGAGTCCCACCTCCTCCATCGCCGCGACGATCAGCTCCTCGCGCTTCTCTTTCTCCGCGATCTGGTGAACCTCCAGCCCCTCACCGATGATCCGCTCTACCGAGAGCCGCGGGCTGAGGCTCCCGTAGGGGTCTTGGAAAATCACCTGCATGGATCGTCTCAGGGGGCGTAACTCCCGATCGCCGAGACGCTGGAGCTGATAATTCCCGAAGAGGATCTCCCCCCGGCTCTTTTCAAGTCGCAGCAGCGCCTTGCCCAGGGTGGTTTTGCCGCTGCCGCTCTCGCCCACCAGGGCGGTGGTCCGTCCCCGATGGATTTCGAGACTCACACCGTCCACCGCCTTCACGTAGTCTTTGATTCGGCGGAGGATCCCCCTCTGAATCGGAAACCACACCTTCAGATTATCCACCCGCAGCAGCGGTGCTTCGGTCACCCGTGAAACCTCCGGCGGCTCCCCGGGGGCCGACTCGATCAGCAGTCGGGTGTAGTCTTGCCGGGGATTGTTGAATATCGCCTTGGTGGCGGCGGTCTCGATGATTTCGCCGTCCCGCATTACCGCGACCCGATCGGCGATCCGGCGGACGATCGATAGATCGTGGGTGATGAACAGCAGCGCCATTCCCAGCTCTTTTTTGAGCTGGGCCAGGAGTTCGAGAATCTGCGCCTGGATGGTCACGTCGAGGCTAGTGGTCGGCTCGTCGGCAATCAGCAGGCTGGGCTGGTTGATCAGGGCCATGGCGATCATCACCCGCTGCCGCTCGCCCCCCGAGAGTTGGTGGGGGAAGGCGTGCAGTCGCTTGTGAGGATCCCGGATGCCCACTCGGTCCAGCCACTCCAGCACCTGGAGACGAGATTTTTCCGGTAGGAGACCGTGGTGGATGAGCAGGGTCTCGGAGATCTGTTTTTCGATGTTGTGCAGGGGGTTCAGGGAGCTCATGGGCTCTTGGAAGATCATTCCGATCTCCTTGCCTCTGATGTGCAGCAGCCTATCCTCCGGGGCGTGCAGCAGGTCGAGGGGCGGCTCCTGTGACGTGTTTTCCGGGCTCGCGGTGTGACCGCCGTCGCCGGTCTGGACTGTGGGGGAGTAGAGAATGCGGCCCCGGGGATAGCTCACGCCGTGGCTTGGCAGGAGGCGCAGGACCGAGGCGGCGGTCACGGTTTTGCCCGAGCCGCTCTCTCCCACCAGGGCCAGAGTTTCGTGGGGAAAAATGTCCAGGTCCACCCCGTGGACGACGCTCTTCTCGGTCTCCTCCCGACGGAAGGCGATCTCCAGGTCTTGGATAGACAAAAGCGGTGAGACGGCGCCACGGCGGGTGCTCGAGGAGCTCAGATTATCGCTCATTGGGCCCTCCGGGGATCGAAGGCGTCGCGGACCGCCTCGCCGATGAAGACCAACAGGGCCAGCATCGAGGCCAGCACCACAAAGGCGGAGATGCCCAGCCAGGGAGCCTGGAGGTTGGCCTTGCCCTGGGCCAGCAGCTCGCCGAGGCTGGGCGAGCCCACGGGCAGCCCGAATCCCAGAAAGTCCAGGGAGGTGAGGGTGGTCACCGAGCCGCCGAGGATGAAGGGCATGAAGGTCAAGGTGGCCACCATCGCGTTGGGCAGGATGTGGCGGAACATGATCTTTCGGTCCCGCAGCCCCAGTGCCCTGGCCGCCAGCACGTACTCGAAGTTTCTCCCCCGTAGAAACTCCGCCCGTACCACTCCCACCAGGCTCATCCAAGAGAAGAGCAGGGTGATCCCCAAAAGCCACCAGAAGTTGGGCTGTACCACGCTGGCCAGGATGATCAGCAGAAAGAGGGTAGGCATCCCCGACCAGACTTCGATGAACCTCTGTCCGAGGATGTCGATCCGGCCTCCGTAGTAGCCCATCACCGCTCCGACGGCGACACCCACCACCGATGAGAAGAGAGTGAGGGTCAGGCCGAAGAGCACGGAGATACGAAAGCCGTAGATGAGTCTGGCCAGTACGTCCCGCCCCTTGTCGTCGGTCCCCAGCAGATTCTCCCAGGTCGGCGGAGAGGGGGCGGGGCTCGGCAGGTCGTAGATGATGGTCTTGTAGCTGTAGGGAATCGGCGGCCAGAGGATCCACCCATCGGCCTCGATGAGTTCGGTGACGTAGGGGTCTCGATAGTCCGCGGCCATTTCGAACTCTCCACCGAAGGCGGTCTCCGGATACTCTTTAATAATGGGAAAAAAGAGTTGCCCCCGGTGGGAGATCAACAGCGGCTGGTCGTTGGCCAGAAGCTCGGCGAAGAGGCTCAGCACGAAGAGGGTGAGAAAAATCCAGAACGAGAGGTAGCCCCGGGTGTTTTTTCGAAACTGTCTCAAGCGTTGGCGCAGTAGTAGGTTCATCATCGAGCTCCTAGGTCCTTCGTGACTCGAAATCGATCCGCGGGTCCACCACCGTGTAGGTAATGTCGCTGATCAGATTCAACAGCAGACCCAGCAGGGTGAAGATATAGAGGGTGCCGAACATCACCGGGTAGTCCCGCTGCATGGTCGCTTCGAAACCGAGCAATCCCAGACCTTCCAGAGAGAAAATCACCTCGATCAGCAGGGAGCCGGTGAAAAACATGCTGATGAAGGCCGCGGGAAAGCCGGCGATGATCAGCAGCATGGCATTTCGAAAGACGTGCCGCCACAGAATCCTCTTTTCAGTACAGCCCTTCGCCCGGGCGGTGATCACGTACTGCTTGTTGATCTCGTCGAGGAAGGCGTTCTTGGTCAGCATAGTCAGGGTGGCGAAACCTCCGATGACCATAGCCAGGACGGGCAGGGCCAGGTGGTGAAAGTAGTCGACTATTTTTTCGAAAAAACTGAGTTCGGCGAAGTTGTCCGAAGTCAGCCCTCGCAGGGGAAACCAGTCCAGGTAGGTCCCCCCGGCGAAAAGGATGATCAGCACTATGGCGAACAAAAAGGTGGGAATAGCGTTGCCCAGAATGATAGCCGTGCTGGTCCAGGTGTCGAAACGGGTGCCGTTGCGGACGGCCTTCTTTATCCCCAGAGGGATGGATATCATATAGATGATCAACGTGCTCCAGAGCCCCAGGGAGATGGAGACGGGCATCCGGTCGACGATCAGTCCGACCACCGAGCGTCCGCGAAACAGGCTCTCCCCGAAGTCGAACAGCGCGTAGTCTCGGAGCATCTCCACGTAGCGAATGTGCAGGGGCTTGTCAAAGCCGAAGCGTCGCTTGATCTCCTCTATCTCCTCGGGGTTCAAACCTCGGGCTCCACGATAGCCGCCGCCCGAGTCCTGCTCCTCTGCGTGACCACCGTCGTCGACCTCCCTCGCCCCCTGTCCGGAGATTCTCTCCATGATCATGTTGCCGCGAATGCCACTCATCTCGGCGATGATTTGGTCCACCGGGCCGCCCGGGGCTATCTGGACGATGAAAAAATTGATCGTGATGATCGCGATCAGGGTGGGTACGATGAGCAGCAGTCGCCGGAGAATGTAGTTGGCCATAGTGGTCAGCGCAAGTTACCAGGCAGCCGGCCCTGTTTCGACCGGTCGAACCACCAGGTGTCCAAGCCGAGGCTGTATTTCGGTCTGGTCTCGGGCCGAGAAAACTTGTCCCAGTAGGCGATTCGGAACTTCGCGATGTGCCACTGGGGAATGACGTAGTGATTCCAGGTGAGCACCCGATCCAGGGCTCGTCCCCAATGCAGCAGGGCCTCCTCGTCCTCCTGGTGTTCGACGATGCCTTCGACGAGGTAGTCCACCGCCGGGTCTTGTACTCCCGCGGTGTTGTAGGTGGAATCGATGAAATCGCCGTGCCAGATGATCTGCAAGTCCGAGCTGGGGTAGGGGTTGGCGCTGTAGCCGCCACTGATCAAGTCGAAGTCCCGCTCCCGGAGACGGTTGGTGAATTGGGTGGTGTCCACCACCCTGATGTTCATTGTTATGCCCAATCGTTCCAGGTTTTGCTGAAAGGGGACGGCCACCCGTTCCATGGAGGTGCTGTAGAGCAGCAGCTCGAACTCCATAGGCTCACCGGTGCGGGTGTTTACCATGCGCCGATTTTTGATCTCCCAGCCGGCCTCACGAAACAGTGACAAGGCCTCGCGCATCTGGGGTCGGATGTTGCCCGAGCCGTCGGTGCGGGGCGGCTGAAACTCCTGGTCGAAGACCTCTGGGGGGACCCGCGAGCGGATCGGCTGCAGAATACGCCGTTCTTCGGCGCTGGGCAGCCCTTGGGCTTCGTACTTGGTGTTTTGAAAGTAGCTGCGGGTCCTACGGTACTGGTCGTAGAAGAGATTCTTGTTCATCCATTCAAAATCAAGGGCGTAGCTGATAGCCCGACGGACCCGCCGATCTTGGAACATCGGACGCTGTATGTTGAAGACGAAGGCCTGCATCGGCTGGGGTATGTCGTGGGGGATCTCCTCTTTGACGATGTAGCCCTTATTGAAGTTTTCACCCGTGTAGAGGGTAGCCCAGTTTTTGGCGATGTTCTCCTGGTAGTAGTCGTACTCCCCGGCCTTGAAAGCCTCGAAGGCGACGTTTTCGTCGCGATAGTAGTCGTATCGGACGAAGTCGAAGTTCAACCGTCCCCGGTTGACCGCCAGGTCACGAGCCCAGTAGTCCTCCAGGCGCTGGTAGACCAGGTAGCGTCCGATACGAAAGTCGGAGATGGTGTAGGGTCCCGATCCCATGGGCACCTCGGTCAGGGGTTCGCTGAAATCGCGGCCCTCCCAGTAGTGCTGGGGCAGCACGGTGTTGCCGGCGATGGCCATGATCAGCTCCTTGGAGGGGGAGGAGAGGCTGTATTTGACCCGGTGGCGGTCGAGAGCCTCTACCGTTTCGACGCCGCTGAAGTAGCGCCTGAATTGGGGGACTCCTTTTTCCATAAAGGTATTGAATGAAAAAATCACGTCCTCCGCTTCAATGGGCTGGCCGTCTTGGAAGCGAGCTTCCGGATTCAGGTGGAAAATCACCCAACGGTAGTCGTCGGGGTACTCCACCTTTTCAGCGATCAAGGGGTAGAGCACGTCGATCTCATCCTCCGAGGGAGCCATCAGCGTGTCGTAGAGGCGGGTGCTGCCGGTGGCGGCCACTCCGCGCAACGCGTAGCGGTGGAAGTTGTCGTAGGTACCGATACTGTGCAGGCGGAGGGTACCCCCCTG
>DSBN01000249.1 GCA_011046055.1 Sediminispirochaeta sp.
GTATTACCGGTACCAACGCCCGCCCCTCCATAGCGCCCACTTTCGGAGTGGAGAATATGCTCGGTACCAACCCCCTAACTATCGGCTTTCCCACGGACGAGGAGTTTCCCTTCGTCATCGACTGCGCTACCTCGGTCACCCAGCGGGGCAAGATCGAAGCTTACGCCCGCCTGGGCAAAGATACCCCGGCAGGCTGGGTCATCGGAAAAGACGGCCAGAGCAAAACCGACTCGGCGCAAATCCTCAAGGACCTGGTGGCCGGTACCGCCGCTCTCACTCCCCTCGGTGGAATCGGAGAAGAGACCGGAGGCTACAAGGGCTACGGCTATGCCACGGTGGTGGAAGTACTCTCCGCGGCTCTGCAGGACGGCAAGTTTCTGAAAGACCTTCTGGGCTACGACGCTGATGGGAACAAAATCCCCTATCCTTTGGGCCACTTTTTTATCGCCATCGATACCGAGGCTTTCTTGGGGCTGGAGACTTTCAAAAGGGTGGCTGGACGGATTTTGCGGGGGCTGCGGGCCTCGGAGAAGATGCCCGGTCAAGATCGAATATACACTGCCGGCGAGAAAGAGTGGGAGGCCTGGAAGTACCGGAAAAATCGCGGGGCCAAGGTGGACAAAAAGCTGCAGCAGCAGATAATAGAAGTGCGCGACGAGTTCAATCTTTCGTACCACTTCGATTTTGAGAAGAGATAATAGAGGAGAAAATGATGGACCTGAAAACCGAAGCCCTACGTTACCATTCCGAAGGTCGACCGGGCAAACTCGCGGTGATAACTACCAAACCCTGCCAAACCGCCATGGATCTTTCCCTGGCCTATACACCGGGGGTGGCCAAACCGGTATTGGAGATCGCTGAGCGTCCCGACGACGCGTACAAATACACCAATCGAGGCAATCTGGTGGCGGTGGTTTCCAACGGTACGGCAATTCTTGGTCTGGGCAACCGTGGGGCCCTGGCCAGCAAGCCGGTCATGGAGGGCAAGGGCGTCCTGTTCAAACGCTTCGCCGATGTTGATGTCTTTGACATCGAGGTGGACACCGAGGACCCGGATAAGATCATCGAAGTGGTCAAGCTCCTGGAGCCAACCTTTGGTGGTATCAATCTGGAGGACATCAAGGCGCCGGAATGCTTCCGCATAGAGAACGAGCTGAAGAGAATTACCAATATTCCGATTTTTCACGATGATCAGCACGGGACCGCAATCATCTCCGGGGCGGGACTGCTGAATGCCCTCGAGATAAATGGGAAAAAAATCGACCAGGTAAAGGTTGTTTTCAACGGCGCCGGAGCGGCGGGGATCAGCTGTGCCCGCCTTTTTGTCCAGATGGGGGTGAAAAAAGAGAACCTCCTGATGTGTGACAGCAAAGGGGTGATCTATCGGGGACGGCCGGGCAATCTCAATCCCGAAAAACAGGAATTTGCCGCCGAGACGGACAAACGGAGTCTCGCCGATGCTATGGCGGGGGCCGATGTGTTTATTGGAGTTTCGGTGAAGGACGCGGTTACTCCGGAGATGCTGAGGTCGATGAACCGAGATCCGGTAGTCTTCGCCATGGCCAACCCGGACCCGGAGATCACCTACGACCTCGCTATGGAGACCCGGTCCGATGTGATAATGGCCACCGGAAGGAGCGATTTTCCCAACCAGATCAACAATGTACTGGGGTTTCCCTTCATTTTTCGAGGTGCCCTGGACGTACGGGCCACAAACATCACCGAGGGGATGAAGATCGCCGCCGCCAAAGCCCTGGCCGACCTGGCCAAAGAGCCGGTCCTGGATGTGGTCAAAAAGGCCTACGACAACGTGGACTTCAGTTTTGGTCCGAACTATATCGTGCCCAAGCCCTTCGATCCCCGGGTGATCGAGTGGGAAGCCACGGCGGTGGCCAAGCAGGCGGTCAAGGAGGGAGTGGCTCGTACCCCGATCAGCGACTGGGACGCCTATGTGCGTCAGTTGCGGGCTCGAGTGGAGAAGTACTGGGACTAAGGCTGAGTCTGCTTCTCGGTGTCAGTGGCGAGAAGCTCTTCGGCGATAACGACTTCGATATCCCGGTCTTGGAGCTCTTTCACAAAGTCCGGTTCGATCTTCGAATCGGTAATCAGCATACTGACCGAGCTGATGGGGGCGGTGACAAAGTTGCTCACCACCCCCATTTTTGAATGATCCGCCACCACGATCACCGGCCCCTGGGTCCTTTCGATCATGGTACGACCGATCTCCGCCTCTTGGTAGATGGGGGTGGTCAGACCGAACTGGAGGCTCACACCGTCGATCCCGATAATGGCTTTACTGCCGCAGACCTGCTGAAGGATGCTTTGAGCAAAACCGCCGATCAGCGAATTTGACTGACGCCGAAAGACCCCGCCGGTGAGAATCAGCTCGATATTGGGATCCTTGACCTGGACTACCGCACCGGCGTTGCTGGTGATCACCCGCAACTGTGTCCCGCTGAGGTTCTGTAGAACGTGGGTGATGGTGGAGCCGGTGTTGATGAGCAGGGTATCACCCTCCTCGACGAACTTGGCTGCCGCTCGACCGATCAGCTCTTTCTCTTCCCGGTGTATTTGATCCTTCTCCGAGTACAGCGGTTCGATTCTGACCCGATGACGCAGGATGGCCCCTCCGTGGGTACGATCGAGGATGCCCTGCGCTTCCAGCACATCCAGGTCTCGGCGAATCGTCAATTCGGTAACCCCGAAGAGCTTGCTCAGCTCACCGACCTTCACGATTCCCTTCTCCTGTATCATTTTCTGAATACGAGCCTGCCTGTCCGCGGGGATATAGCCTTCCGACATATTCCTCTCCTTAGATATTGAGTGGTACGAAGCTTGGACTTTTTGCGGGAATTACCGATTGCGATGTCATAACTCGCTACAAATAGGATATATCCGTGTAGAGTTTTTTGACATGTCCAAGCTTCGTACCACTTTGATTGTATTTCTCTCTGAGCTACTCTGTCAATGTTTTTTGTATGTTTTTGAATCAATTAGAACGTTTTCTTGACACCCCACGGAGGCCGGAGTAGAATGGCGAAGATGAATAAAACCGAGGAGTAGAGCCATGGGTGAAAAGAGATACGTCTGCGCCATCGATCAGGGTACCACCAGCTCCCGCTGTATCATTTTCGATCATCGAGGAGAGATAGTCGCCTCCCATCAGTTGGAGCATCGGCAGTTTTTCCCCCAAGCCGGCTGGGTGGAACACGATCCTATGGAAGTCTGGGAGAAGACCAAAATGGTCATATCCGAGACCCTGAGAAAGTCAAAAATAAGTTATGAACGGATTGCTTCGGTGGGGATCACCAACCAGAGGGAGACTACGGTGGTGTGGGACCGCAAGACCGGCCGCCCGCTGTACAACGCCATAGTCTGGCAGGACACCCGGACCGCGGACATCATAGATGAGTTGGCGGTGGGTGGTGACCGGGCCTGTTTTCGCGGAAAGGTGGGCCTGCCCCTGGCGACCTACTTCTCCGGTCCGAAACTGCGCTGGATATTCGACCATGTCACCGGGGCCAAGGAGGCTGCAGAGAGCGGGGAGGCGCTCTTTGGGACCATGGACAGCTGGGTCCTGTGGTGGCTCACCGGCGGCCCCGATGGAGGAGTCCACGTCACGGATCCGACCAACGCTTCGCGGACAATGTTGATGAACATAGAGACTTTGGAATGGGACCGGGAGATGCTCGATGTGATGGGGGTACCGGAGGCGGTACTGCCGGAGATACGTCCGTCCAGCGACCCCGGGCTCTACGGCTACACCCGAAGCGACGGGCCCTTTGGTGGAGAGATACCCCTGGCCGGCATTTTGGGTGACCAACAGGCCGCTCTGTTTGGTCAGACCTGCTACGCGCCCGGCGAGGCCAAGAGCACCTACGGGACCGGAGGCTTTCTCCTGCTCAATACCGGTGAAGAAGCGGTTCAGTCGGAGCACGGTCTTTTGACCACGGTGGGCTACAAGGTGGGAGACGATCCGGCGGTCTACGCCCTGGAGGGATCGATCGCCGTGGCGGGTTCTCTGGTTCAGTGGTTTCGGGACAACCTGAACTTGATCGACCAGGCGCCTCAGATAAACCAATTGGCCGAAGAGGTGGAAGACAGCGGCGGCGTGTACGTGGTGCCGGCGTTTTCAGGGCTTTTCGCCCCCTACTGGAACAGCCGAGCCCGGGGGATAATCGCCGGTTTGACCCATTATGTGAACAAGTCTCATTTAGCCCGGGCCGTGCTGGAGTCCACCGCCTACCAGGTGGCCGAGCTGATCGAGGCGATGGAGAAGGATTCGGGAGTTCGTCTCACCGAGCTGAAAGTCGACGGTGGAATGGTTGCCAGCGAACTCTTGATGCAGTTTCAGGCGGATATTCTTGATACCCGGGTGGTACGGCCGCGGGTGACCGAGACTACCGCCCTGGGAGCCGCCTACGCGGCCGGACTGGCGGTAGGATTTTGGAGTAATCGGGACGACCTGCGTCGGAACTGGCAGGTGGGTAAGGTTTGGGAGCCGCGAATGGAGCAGAAGAGACGCGAAGAGCTTATCCATGGCTGGAAAAAGGCGGTGCAAAGGACCATCGACTGGGTGGATTAGACTTTCTTGGATCATGGGCTGAAGCCTTGACAGATGGTGGAGCCTTACAGTACAAAGGAGTATAGTATTTTCAAGGAGGAACCTGTATGAAATATCGAATCAAGATCAACAAGGAGACCTGTATCGCCGACGGCGTATGCTACTCCATGGATCCCGAGCACTACCTCGAAGACGACGAGGGCAAGGCTGAAGTCCCTGGAGGAAGCATGGACGGTGATTTCTCCATCGGCGAGTTCGACGACGACGGTTACGATGAGGCCAAAGATGCCTGCGACGCCTGCCCCGTGGAGGCTATTGAGATCGAGAAACTCTAAACAGTAGAACTACTGGTTGAGTTAGTTTATCGAACAGGGGCTGCCCTCATTTTGCGGGGCGGCTCTTTTTATATGTACTTATATGTAGAAAAATATGGAAATACTTAACAATATTTGGTTCAACTTCGCCCTCATGGCGGTGGCCTTCGGAGTACTATTTAAATCGGCGGACTTTTTTGTCGAGTCCGCCGCGGGAATGGCGACGCATTTTAACCTGCCCAAGATGCTGGTGGGGATCGTGGTGGTCGGGTTCGCCACCACCGCACCGGAGATCGCCGTCTCCGCCCAGTCGGCCTACATGGGGCACCCGGAGATCGCCTTTGGCAACGCCATCGGCTCGGTGATCGTGGACGACGGAGTCGCCCTGGCCTTAGCGGGGATCGTGGCTCCCACCGCGATTCTGGTGAATAAAAATCTGCTCAAGACCAGCGGTCTCTTTCTCATCGGTATCGATGTGCTCGCCTTCATTTTGGCCTTCGACCTGACCATCAGCCGACTGGAAGGGGTGGTCTTCATTCTGCTGCTGTTCGCCTATATGGGGTTCCTTTTTTACAGCGAAAAAAAGCGAAAGCTCCACCTGGTCGAGGTGGATGAGGAGCTAATGCAAAAGGGACAGGAGAAGTTGGGGCGACTCATTTTGCTTTTTGCGTTGGGATTGGGCGGAGTGATTCTGGCCAGCCGGGGGGTCATCCACTCCTCCTTGGTGATCGCTCACCATTTCAGTATTTCCGAAACTATCATAGGCTTGACCGTGGTGGCCATCGGAACCTCGCTGCCGGAGATCAGCACCTGCATCGTGGCCGCCCGGAAGGGGCACGGAGAGATCGCCGTAGGGGATATTATCGGCGCGGATATTCTGAATATTCTGTGGATCATCGGTGTCTCGGCGGCTATTACGCCGATGCAGCTGCAGCCGCAAACGGTCTACTTCTCTTTTGCCTTCATGTTCCTCATAGTCGGGACGATGCTGATCTCCCTGCGTCTGGGCTACAGCTTCGGCAAAAAGAAAGGCTTCCTGCTTCTGGCAATTTACCTTGTCTATTTGGTTTTTAATTACCAGATGCATTTTTTACCCCATTAACCACCGCCCACCGGAAAGTAGAGAAACAGCGATTGGCCGTCCTGCAGGGGGTAGTCAAAATCCTTCCTCTGCCGGTCGACCAGGGGCACCAGGTACTTTCGGTGCTCTTTCTTGACTCCGAGATCGTCGAGGAGGGTGGAAATGGTGGTCCGCCGCTCTATCTCCAGTTCGCTGTTGCTGGGTACGTCCTTTATTGAAAAAAATCCCATATACTCGATAGTTATCTTCATAGTTCAATGATATGAAAACTTGACCAAAGTGGTCAAGAGTGGACAGGTTCCAACAGCAATTCTCATTTTGGAAAGTGCACTTGCACTTTCCAAAATGAGAATGCCTCCAACAGTTAGAAACACAAATTATTGCTATGCAAATGAAGCAAATTCTCAATTTGGAAGTCATTAGA
>DSBN01000250.1 GCA_011046055.1 Sediminispirochaeta sp.
AAAATACAGCCAGGAGTCAAGCATGCGGAAAAGTCTATTTGCACTAGTGTTGATAATGATCGCGTGGGGGATGCCGATCTCCGCCCTCGAAGCGCCGGTGGAGCTGCTCTCGCCGCGGGATTCGGCTCTCGGGGGACGACACGTGGCGCTGAGCGACTCTTTTTCCTCCCTGCTGAACAACCCTGCGGGATTCTACACGGCCGAGGAAGAGCTTTCCATCGCCGAACTGACCCTGGCGACCAAGGGCCCTATTTTTTCCCTCTCCGACGCGATCATCAGCATGGACGAGGGGGCTATCGGTGATCTGATCAACGGAATCTACGCCGGCTTTGATCTCTTGGGCCCCCTCTCCTTCGGTTATGTGGGCAAGGGCTTGGGATTCGGAGTCTACAACCAGGCCAATCTGAGATTATGGAGCAACAACAGCCTCACCGCCAACGTCGAGGCCTGGGACGACATCGTGCTCACCGGCGGCTACGCGTATCGATTTCCCTTCTCCGGCGACCGGCACGCCTTGGACGCAGGGGTACTGCTCAAGGGCGGTTTTCGGGGGCGGCTCTATTCGGAGGTCACGGTTCTGGAGATCATGGCGCTGGATCCGACGGCACTTCTAGGGGACCCCTTCACCTTCACCAGTTTTATCGGTGCGGACCTGGGCCTGCGCTACTCATTGGGACGACAGCTGGTCTTCGGTCTGGTAGGACGGGACGTCTACTCGCCAACTCTCTCCAGCGTATATGAGAATGTGGAGGCCTTTTGGGGCGGGGAGGATCCCACCAGTTCGAACAACTACGATCGTATGCCCTTCCAGTTGGATCTGGGGATGATGTGGCGCCCCGAAGCCGACCTGTCTCGGTACGCCATCAGCGACATCAAGGTGCTGTTCGACTACAGCGATCTGCTGGACTTCTGGCTCTATCCAGCCAATGCGGATAACCCATTGCTGCATATAGGACTGGGGAGCGAGATCACCGTGATGGAGATACTGGATCTGCGCCTCGGTTTCGCCCAGGGACTCTTTGCCGCTGGGATGGGCCTGGATCTCAAGTACTTCAATCTCAACCTCGCTATGTTCGGGACCGAGAGGTCCACCGAACCAGGGATGGCTCCGGTGTACAACCTGCAGTTGAGCTTTGAATTCCGCTCCTGAGTGGCGATACTTAAGATCGCCCATGACAAATACTTAGGGGTGATTTTGATACCCAGCCAGTTGACAGTTTTTTGGAAAGTTGCTATAGTGCCCCAGCATAATGAATGTGACAGCGGGCCGCTAGCTCAGCTGGTAGAGCAACGCCCTTTTAAGGCGTGGGTCACTGGTTCGAACCCAGTGCGGCTCATTGATCGATAGATCATACGTCTCCTTCGTCTAGTGGTTAGGACACCGGGTTTTCATCCCGGCAACAGGGGTTCGACTCCCCTAGGAGATGCGAGAAACGACCGGGGAAGCCTGAGCGAGGACCTCCCCGGTTTTTTTTACCCTACCGATAGAACGAGCTTATCGTGCTTGTTGACCTGGACTGGTGGATGGGCTAAATTGTCAGTCAAGGAGTTGCGAATGATTCAAAAGAATAACACCGTAGTCCTGAAAGCCGCCGACCTGGACGGCTACCTCTCCGAGGACGATCACCGACGGATTGAAGAGATGAACGAACTCTACCAGGGGGCCATCGAACTGTTCAACATCATCTCCAACAGCGGCAACGAACGCCGGCTCAGCGAGGCGAAAAACGATCTGATCGGTATCTACGACCGGATGGGAAAAAAGATGCAGGACATCGTCAGCCGCGAGGAGCGAGTACACGTCTATTCCTTCGACACCCCTAAGGAGATACACGGCGAGGCCTCACGATTGATCTCCAAGCTCCGCAATACCTCCACCGAGCACCACGAGTTTGTTTACTACATACAGCGGGCCTACGAGCTGCTGTTCAACCTTGCATTTACCGAAAACGCCTCGCACAAGAAGAACTACCTCATCACCCCCACACCGGTGACCAAGCCGGTGCGGAATTACGCCGTACACAAGATACCCGACGTCGATGTGGACATCGAAAACACGGTGATGTGCGTGATGCTCCGGGGCTCGCTCCTGCCATCGATGATCATGAGCAAGGAGATTCAGGAGTACTCCAGCTCCAACTACGTCACCCCCTTCGCGCTGTTCAAGATTAGAAGGGACGATGCGAAGAAAGAGCACGATATGGAGTACATCCTCGACCTGGATCGTTCTTTTTTCAGCTTGGACAAACTACAGGACAAGGACCTGCTGATCGCCGACCCGATGAACGCCACCGGCGGCAGCCTGGTGACTATTGTGAAGTACCTGGAGGAGCAGGGAGTCAACCCGCGGGCGATCAAATTTCTCAACGTGATTTCCGCATTGAAGGGATCGATCCGCACCGTTCGAGCTATAGAAAATGCCCACGTCTACACGCTGTGGATGGACCCGGTGCTCAACGAGGACGCCTATATTCTGCCCGGTTTGGGCGACGCCGGCGACCGTTTGAACGGAGAGGACCTGGACCGGCAGCCGCGAAACATAATCCAGCTGATCGCCGACTACGGCTCCAATATCGCCTCGCTCTATCGATCCCAAGTCCGGGAAATCGAAAATACCGTCCTGGGAACGGGGGAATGAAGCGAGCGCGGAGAGGCGGGCATAGAAAAAAGAAATCTTCTCAATTCTGGAAAACGGGCGGTGACAAGCTTTGGAAACCGGGGTGGAAAATAAACACCCCCTCTGGCGGCGCCGCTTCGGCTATAGCTATTGCGTTTATGGCATTATTGATAGTTCTGGGTTTCACCTCCTGCGCCGGTATCGACTCCGCCGAGCGCACGGAGCTGGCCAGGACCTATTTCAATCTGGGCAACGCATACTTCGAAATGGGGCGGTGGGCGGAGTCCGAACAGGCTTTCGCCCGAAGTCTTGAGTTGGACCCGGACTTTCATCGTGCCGCCTTCAACCGGGCCAGAGTCTTGATAAAGCTTGATCGGACCTCCACGGCGGTGACGGTATTGGAAGCCTTGCTTCGTGAGGACCCGGAAAACATCACGGTAATGGAACTGTTGGCCTGGGCACTGGTCGAAGAGGGTCGTCCTACGCGGGCTCAGAATTTGTACCGGGCGATACTCAAAGAGGATCCGGGAAACTGCAACGTCCGTTACAACCTCGCCCTGTTTGAAAAGGAAAGGGGGGACTGGGAGGAGCTGTACGAACTGCTGATCTACTGCGCGGATGCGGGACAGGCGGGACGGGAGATGCTTTTTCTCCTCTTCCAGGCCGAGCGAGAGTTGGGCCGGGGGAGCGGTTTTTACTGGCTTTCGATGATAGAAACCGGGGAGATCGAGAGCCTCCAGGACATTACCCGGATCGTTGGAGACCCGAGCAGCCTCCCTGAGGAAGAGTTCGAACGCTTTGAGGAACTACTGGAGAAACACGGTTTGGATTATTCGGAGAGCTCGGTCGAGGAATCCGAAGCTACAGCGCCCTCCAGGCCTTCGGAGGACTCGGAGGAGCAGTCTCAGGAGGAGTGATTCTGGACGAGCTTTTTTACCTCTTCGAAGACTTCAGACGGTGGTTTTTCAACATTCAATGGGAACAAGAGCTCTTTTTTTCGGTAGAAATCGATGAGTGGGGCGGTCCGCTTCTTGTACACCTTCAAGCGGTGCTGAATTGCCTCTGGTCGGTCGTCGGGGCGCTGGATCAACTCTTCCCCGGTCACGTCGCAGCGGCCTTCTACTTTGGGAGGGTTGAAATCGATGTGGTAGACCCGTCCCGAACTGGGGGCGATACGGCGTCCGGAGAGTCGTCGTATGATCGTCTCGTCCCGCAACTCAAAGTCGATAACCGCCGTGGGCCGGGAGAAGCTCTCTAAGGCTTCGGCTTGGTGTATGGTCCGCGGAAAGCCGTCCAGAATATACCCCTTGGTACTGTCTGGCTCACGAAGTCTCTGCCTGACCATCTCGATGGTGATCTCATCGGGAACCAGCTCACCTTGGTCCATGATCGATTTCACTTGACGTCCCAGCTCGGTCTGGTTTTTTATATGACCCCGAAAAAGGTCGCCCGTTGAAATATGGGGAATTTGAAAAAAGTCCGAAATTTTTACGGCGGTGGTACCTTTGCCGGCTCCTGGAGGGCCAAGAAAAATTAGATTCATACAAAAACTCCTTCCTTATCTTCGGCGTGCAAATGCGAAAGGTGTACCAAAGGTTTTGTCCAGGATTCCTCACACTCGGCGGAGCAGAATGTGTCAGAAGCGGAATCTCCTGCGATAAAAAAAACGCCGCAGTTGGGGCAGCGCTTGTATTTTTTGGCGCACTCGCGACTGCAATAGTACTCGTTCCGGCTCTGGTCGGTTTTAAAATAACGACCGCAGTTCCGGCAACGACGGTACAACTCCGACTTATCCATTAGAACCAATGGTAATACAAAATTGCTGAGCTGTACAGACCAATTCTAAGTTTAAAAAACCTCCGCTGTATCAAAAAAACACAGATTGAGAAAAAAGAGCTTCTCCAACTGTAGTCTAGTGACACAAAAGTGAGACGGCGATGGGCGGGGGGATACATAGTTCAGTAATAGATAATTCTTTGCTAGACGGAATATTATTGAGAAATGCCTGCATTGGCACGGATATTGCTAAATAGCTAATAGGAAATATCTCTTTGGATAAGGAGGAGTATATGAGTCTGTTAACCTGGGATCGGGAGAACGTTTTGGACCCTCTCCGGGAGTTTGAAAGACTGCAAAATGAGATCAACCAACTGTTTGACTATCAGCCTCGCCAGCGGGGACTCTTCGACCGGGCTTTGACGCCGCCCCTCGATCTGATCGAGACCGCGGATAGCGTAGAAATACTCTGCGATATGCCCGGGGTGGCCAAGGACAAGCTGGAGCTCTCCGTCTCGGGAAACGTGCTGACCCTCAAAGGAGAAAAGCTGTCCGAAGAGCCGAAGGATGAATCGAAGAAGTACCGCCAAGAGACTCTCAGCGGCTCTTTCCAGCGGACAATTTCCGTTCCCGAGACTGCGGATCCTAACAAAATCGACGCTGAACTAAGAGACGGGGTTCTGAGAATCAGCATTGCCAAACGGGAAGAGGTAAAACCACGTCAGATAGAAGTCAAGGTCAAATAAGGAGGTCAAAGATGAGCGATAAAGAGCTGCAAAACCAGAGAAGGACAATCCGCCCTCTGAGCGAGATCCACGAAGAGGATGGGAAGATACTGCTGCACATTGAGATGCCGGGAGTCGCCAAAGACGGAATCAGCATTCACGTCGAAAACGATCAGTTGCGAATCTACGGCCGGAGGGCTGAGGATGAAGTGAAGGGCAGCTACCTGCTGCGAGAAAGACTGGTAGGGGATTACGAAAAGATTTACACCATCGATGAGACCATCGACCGCGATTCGATCGAAGCGGTGATGGAGAACGGGGTGCTCCATATGACCTTGAAACTGAAAGAGGAAGTGAAACCACGAAAAATCGAGATCAAAACCAAGTAGCCCCTCCGTCGACGACGGAGTAAGAGCACTCTCACCGCCTCTTCGGGAGGCGGTTTATTTTTTTTCTCTCGTCTCGTCGAGTTCGTGGAGCTGAACGCAGAGCACCGCCAAACCTTCGGAGAGATCTTCCCTCCGGACCACCACATGAGGAGGGACCTGGATTTCGGCGCTCGAAAAATTCCAGATCGCCCTGATACCCAGCTTGACTAATTGATCGGTCACCTCCTGAGCCGCCGCCGGAGGTACGGTGAGGATGGCAATTTCTATCTCGTGTTCCGCCACGATCGCCGGGAGCCTCTCCATAGGGTAGACCGGAGTCGAGCTCCGGCCGTCGGAGTTCCTGTTCTGATCCTTGTCGAAAGCAGCGACGATGTTGAGGTTTCGTTTGGCGAAGCCCTCGTACCTCATCAGCGCCGTGCCCAGCGAACCGGCTCCGATCAGTACCGCCGGAGAGATATCGTTCCATCCGATGAAGTCACGGATGGCCTTGATCAGCGCGCCAACGTCGTAACCGACCTTGGGTTTGCCCACTATACCGGTGAAAGCCATGTCTTTGCGGATCTGAATTGGTTTCAGATCGAGTTCTTCGGCTATGTCGGTAGCCGAGATGGTGTCCGTTCCGTAGCTTTGGAAGGATTCAAGGACATTTAGGTAACGGGGCAGGCGTTTGAGGGAGGGGAGCGGAATTCGTGACAAGAAGACCTCCGTTTTTCGATATATATATCCCTGTTATCGATAGAAAAATAGTCTTAACCAGATAATATCAGAGAGCCTCCGGTTTGACAAGAAAAAAGACTTACTCAGCAGTATCAAAATATGCTAATATATCTGCGCTTTGTAATCTTAAATACTAACGAAGGGATAATGTGATGTTG
>DSBN01000314.1 GCA_011046055.1 Sediminispirochaeta sp.
CCCCGATAGCTCTCGCTGAACCAAGACCCGGCTTCGAGCTCTCTGATCTGCTCCCAGTGGGTATCCTCCACGTCGGCATCCAGCCCGGTGACCCTCTTGAGATTGGAATCGTGAGTGACCACCAGCTCCCCGGATTTGCACATATGCACATCCAGTTCCACCCCCGGGACCTTGTGGTCGAGGATCTGCTGGAAGGCGGCCATCGAGTTCTCCGGGGCGATTATCGAACACCCCCGGTGTCCGAACAAAAGGGGGTATTGGGCAAAGGGGAAAAGTCCCGCGCGCTTTTTCGACATGTGAGCCAAGGTCTACTGATCGCCCTCTTTGGGTACAATACACATAAAAACGAACCGCCCCTCCCCGGCCTGGCGAAGCTGGTGCTTTTTCCCGGGGGTGACGTAGGCCACTGAACCCACCTTCACCGGGTAGTCCTTTCCATCCACAAACAGAGTCCCCGTCCCTTCGACTACGAAGATGGAATGCGGCCAAGGATGCTCGTGCTTGGGGGTGTAGCCGCCCTCTTCCACGGTAAACAGCCGCATCACTTGGTCCTCCCAGCCCTGATCCGGGCCGATGAGGACCTGCTTGGTGACCCCCTGAATACCTTCGCCAGAAATTTTCCTCGCTTCAATCTCATCTCTATGTGATACAAACATACGCTTCTCCTCGTTCTTTAATAATATAATAAAAAAAAGAAAACAAAAAAATCAATTTTCCAAGTCCCTTCGATTTTACCTCGCCTCTCCCGCACCTTGACTATACACCGACGGCTTCAGAGTAGCGATATAGGGGAGGTTTCTATATTTCTGGCTATAATCGATCCCGTAGCCTACTATGAACTCGTCGGGAATATCGAAGCCCTTGTAATCCACCGTAATGTCTACCTTCCGGCGTTCGGGTTTGTCAAGAAGGGTGCATATTTTCAAGGAGGCCGGACCGCGGCTTCTAAAATTTTCCGCCAGGTACTGGAGGGTCAGACCGGTATCGATCAGATCCTCGATCAGGAGCACGTGTCGCCCCTCGATGGGATAGTCCAGGTCCTTGAGGATACGAACCACCCCGGAACTCTCGGTAGCGTTTCCGTAACTGCTGGCGGCGATGAAGTCAACCTCCAAGTCGAGTCCGATCTGCCGAATCAAATCACCGAGAAAGACGTTCGCCCCCTTCAGAACTCCGATCACCAGCAGCTCCCGGCCCCGGTAGTCCTCTTCGATCCGTCGTCCCAACTCCGCTACCCGCCGAGCCAATGCCGGCTCATCAAAAAGTATATCCTTTACATCCTTTTCAAGCATGGACCCCTCCTGCAATCTACTACACGGCCATGATGATTGAAAAAACCACTAAGTGCAAGCGATCTTCATTTGTGTTAACATGAAAAAAGGAGGAAGTATGGATTTAACAACTCTACGCATAGTGTGTTTGGTACACGAGGATTTCGAAGACCTGGAGCTGTGGTATCCGGTCCTCCGGCTTCGCGAAGCCGGGATCGAGGTGCTGCTGGCCGGCGAGGAGAAGGGTAAGACCTACCACGGCAAGTACGGAGTACCCGCCGCCGCGGATATCGATTTCTCACAGCTTCAGGAGGGGAATTTCCACGGCGTCTTGGTGCCCGGCGGTTGGGCACCGGACAAACTGCGCCGTTTTCCTGAGGTCTTGGACTTTATACGTCAAATGGACAAGGACGGGAAGCTCATCGGAGAGATCTGCCACGCTGGATGGGTCCTTATCTCCGCGGGTATTCTCGAAGGAAAAAACGTCACCAGCACCCCGGGCATCCGTGATGATATGGAAAACGCCGGCGCCACCTGGCACGATGTGGCGGTGATTCGGGACGGGCACATCGTCTCCAGCCGCCGGCCGCCGGACCTTCCCGATTATACCCGGGAGATGTTGAGCTTTCTCGCTGACTCGTAGGCCGCCGGCGACGATCCCATTTTTTTAGAGCTCTAGGGCGTAGGAGAGGGCGATCCGCCGAAAGTACCAGTAGGTCGGATCCTCCTCCATCACCTGCCGGTTGAGAAAGGACTCGTTGCCGATGCTCTCGTCGGTGTAATTGCGCCCCCGGGCGAATTGAAACTGAAGGGTCAGCCCCTGGCTCTCCCCGAGATCAAGGACCAGAATCGGGGCGATATAGATCTCCATAAAATCCGACCCCCACCCGCCTTCGTCCATCGGGGAGTCCTGCCGGCGGGTGATACGCTGTCTCGTCTCCAAGAGCAGGCCGGCGGTATTCAGCAGCTCCAGTGCGGGAGTCTGGTAGGCGAGCACGGCGTTTTGCCCCCAGTACCAGCCGTTGTAGTTCTCCCCCCCATCGGCCTGCCACTGCCAAGGCTCATCCGATGCGGCCCCGGTGTAGAGGCGGTACTGTAGGCTGGGATTATAGACCATGACCACGTGGTGCCAGTCACCGGGAAAAAGCGCCGCCCAGTCGAACTGTAGGGTGGCGGCAGCTCTGTAGCTGAGAAAAAGCCCGCCCAGGGGAGTCGCCGCGAAGGGATCCTCCTTGGTGTTCAAACTCAATCCGTGCAGCTCTCCAATGGACCAGCCGCTGCCGAGAAAAAGGGAGTTCTCTATCTTCAGCACCGCCAGCGGGGTGAGGACGCTGCGAAGCTCCCCGGCTATCGATATGGGACTCAACTCAGCGCGCAGCTGCAGCAACATGTTGTTCTCCTCGGTCAAGGGTGAATCACCTCTCATCATCGGCAGGCGCAGAAAGTAGTTCGCCGACACCCGCCCTTCGTAGCCCGAACCGCCGAGATCCCGCCCGGCGTCACCGACAACTTGTTGAAGCTCGGCGGCCTCCACGGTGGAGAAGTCGATCGGCGCGAAACCGTCGGTCCCATAACCTTCGAGGTTCGGCGGATACCAGGCCAGGTCTACCACCATACTCTTCCAGCTCTCCACATCGGCGGACAAGGAAAACGCCACCGACAGTACAAACAAGAACGCTGCAAACCTTTTCATCTCACTCCCCCTTTCACCAGCGCTTCACTATTCTCTTTTGACTCTACATCGGTTACAATAAAAAAGTGAAGCACCGCGGTGAAGTTTTTCGTATAATCGGCCTGCTGACACTCATATTATGTATC
Organism: Sediminispirochaeta sp.; assembly: GCA_011046055.1. Lineage (GTDB taxonomy): Bacteria > Spirochaetota > Spirochaetia > DSM-16054 > Sediminispirochaetaceae > DSBN01. The sequence continues at coordinate 3,090 of DSBN01000314.1, forward strand.
CCTGTTGATATAGAGGCCCTGCCTCCGGTTATTCACACTTCGCCCTCCCATCCGGTGGGCGAAATCCCTCTGAATCCGGAACATGTGGCGCGGTACGGAGGCTATAAAATCATTGGCTTAGAGATCACCGGCGTCCGCCCGCAGCGGGAATACCTGGTACGGGCGATCTTGGATATCCAGGCTGGGGACTATCTCAACTCGGTCAATTTTGATCGTATCGAAGAGGCTCTGGAGCGGACCGGTCTCTTTGACCGCTACTACTTCAGCTACCGTACCATGGGGCGGGGTTTTATCCTCACTCTCAACCTGCACGAGAAGCTTCATCGTATCTCCCTTCCCCTCTTCTCTCTTTCCGAACAGGATATCTACACCGGCGGTGCCTTTATACGGCGCTCTTTCCTCGAGATAGAGGAACTCGGCGACGGATACCGCACCTGGCACCCCGCCTCCTTCACCGGTTTCATCCGATACATCAACCCCCGTCTCGCCGAGGGAACGCAGAAACTGAGAATTCTCTTCGAAGGTAAGCAAGAGACCAGCGAACATCGCCTGGCCGGGGGGGAAGTTCTCCGCCGTTTCCGAGGTGACCGAAGCAGTCTGGAGAGCCGGTGGACCTTGCTGTACCAGTCCAACTTCAAGCCGACGATGCTGCTCTCCTACGAAGTCTACGATGTGCGACAGGGAGCTTCCTCGAATATCCGCTCCCCGGAGTCCTCCGAAAGGCTCAGCGTTGGATTCGAGCTGAGCTATCACGACAGCTACCCCCTGTACTACTTCGACGAAGGGGTTGCCGCCCAGCTGCAGGTAGCCAACAACTACGTCCCCCGATCTCATCAAGACTACCCCAGCCTCCACGTCCGTCTAGACCGGAGTTACGAGTTGGCCGACCTGCAGCGCCTTTTGATAGCCCTTCGCGGCGGCTTCAACCCCGCCCCGCCGGCGCTTCTGGGCCTGCTGGAAGGGCCGGGACACTACACTCTGGATCGACACGGCAGTACGGATCGTCTCTACGCCTCTTCTATTGGGCTCTTCGAGTTTCCCGTCCAGGAACTTCCATGGGCCTACCTGACCCTCTCTTTTTTTCTTGAGGCCGGGCTCTACAGCCCCAGCCCCGAGTACTTCCAGCTGCACGGGGGGCCTGGGGCGGCGATACATCTCTACCTCAAAGGGATGACCCAAGCCTTGGGTGGTTTTATACTGAGTTACGATTTGATCAACTCTTCGCCGGTGATCGGCTTCTTCGCCGGTATCAAAATGTGAGATAGGATCTCCTCGATCACCAGCAAGCCGCTGCTGCCGTCTATTGTGCTTTCATCCGCTCCAATGCCCAGAGGGTGTACTTCCTGATCTTACGGTCCGGGTCCTGCTCCAGCTGTTCCAGGATTTCCCGCCCCTCTTCGGTGTTCAGCCTCTCCAGCGCCTTGGTCACCATCACCCGTACCTGTTCGTCCGGGTCGCGGGCGGCCAGGACGATACCGCGGAAAGCGGCGGCGGTACCGATCAATGAGAGAACTTCCGCGGCGTCTCTGCGCTGCTGCGGATCCCGATGGGAGAGGCGGCGAACGGTGTGGTCGACAAAGCCCGTCTCCTCCAGGACCGAAGTGATGTAAGGCCGAAGGGAGACAATATCCTCACGCAGGAGTTCGACCATGCTCGACTCGACTTCCGGCCCCATGGTTTCGAAGACCCGCACAATTTTTTCCCGCAGCCCGTGGTCGGCGTCTTTCAACTTCTCCACCAGTACGGACAGCTCCTTTGACTCCCTTTTCCCCGCCAACGCCTGGATTATCCGCTCCTCCAGCTCCTCGGAGGGCTCCTCCTTCAAATAGGCCACCAGAATCTCGACCGCTTTGGGCTGCTTAGAGTACCCCAAGCCTTCGATAGCGGCAAATTTGACGCTGTCCACCTCGTTCTCGTCCTTGCACAGATCCTTGAAGTTGTTCAGTGTGGTGGCGTTGCCGTGCTGCCCCAAGGCGCGGGCTACCTCTCGCCTCACACTCTCCACCGGATCGCGCAGCATCTCCCGAGCGTCCTTGACCGATCGGGTATCACCGTACTCCAACAAGGCCCAGACCGCGGCGCTTCTGACCAGGACGTCGGCGTCGCCCAAGGCATCCCGGATCGGTTTGACGAAATCCTTCCGTTCGGTAGCTGGAACCGCGGCGATCACCGCTGCCCGAACCTTACCGTCGTCGCCTTCGAGTATATCCAGAACCCGCCGCGTGAACAGCTCTCCGTCCCTGCCCGCGAGGTGCACCGCGAAGTCCCGTGCCTGCTGAAGCGGAAGTATCGGAAGATGCTCCAAAACCGCCTGCATACAGTAGGGCAGCTGGAGGGAACCCAATACCTTGAAGGCGGAGATGCGGACCTGATGGGGGAAGTCCGGACGCTCCGAAGTGACAATATCCATCAGCCGTTGGAGGTAGAGCTCCGGGTCAAACCGTGAAATGGTCTCTTCCAGTTGACCGCGCAGCTCGAACTTCGGGTCCTCCAACAGAGTCAGCAGGGTCGGTACGTATATCGCCCCCTGCCGACCGGTCAGACGAAGGAGAATCACCGAAATGAGCTCCTGCTCGTAACGGTGCTCAGCGAGAAACTCAGCAATCCTCCGGGCTGCCCGGTCGTCTCCGCGGGTACAGGCGGCCTGCACGTTAGTCTCGAACAGGCGTCGGTGTTCCGGTGATTGCTTCGGATCCAAGGTCAAGCCCCGCGACAGCAGAACTTCGATGAGCGAAACCGGCCCCTTTTCGGACAACAGCTCCGCCGCGATCAAGAGGCTGGCCGGAGAGAGTGTTTTACTCTCTAACAGGTCTAGGAATCCCACGACCTTCACCTCCGCGGCCTTTTTCAACAGCTCCAGATTCCTCTGAAAAGTCTCCATGTCCGCAAACTCTACCTGCGTAAGAAGCTTCCTCAGGACTCCGGCTTTTTCCAAGAACCGAGCAGCGGCCAAACGCAGCTCCAGATCTTCGCCATCCAGGTACTCCAACGCCGTGTTGCGATCGGCTTCGGACGACTCGTCCAGCTGTTCCAGGAGGTGGAGAATCTCGACCTTCCCCAGCCCCTCGGTCTCCAGCGAGTACATATCTTGAAAATCCTTCAGCAGCCTGGCCTTCGCCGCGGTTCTCACCTCGAAGACGTAATCCCGTCTCAAGAGTCCCGAGAGCTCCTGATACAATCGATCCCGCTCCTGCTCATCCACAGGGGAGAGATCTTCCACCACACTCCGTCGGATTAGACCGTGAGGATCGTGCAACGCCTCCCACAG
>DSBN01000052.1 GCA_011046055.1 Sediminispirochaeta sp.
CTGTAACTGACGAAGAGCAGCACCGCCAAGAAGAAAATCACCGTCCCGCTGATCGCCAGGATGAACTTTGTCTTAATGCTCTCGGAGGATTGTACCATCTGCCGTTCTCAAAGCTCCGCCGCGTTTATCTCCCGTCCCGCCAGAGCCCACAGACGGCGGTCGTTCTTGGCCCTGCGTTCGGCCAAGGTAGTCCTGAGTTTGGAAACATCCTCTTCCACCAAATCCAGCCGCAGGTTTCCCGGTGCTCCCGTAGAACTGCGCCGGGAAAGGAGCTCCTCGGCATTCATCATCGGCACCTCTTCCGGGTGCAGGCCAATGCGCCGGTAGGCCTCGCGGAAGCTCTCCCCCTGCCGTACCAAGTCCAGCGCCGCGTCGGTGGCAAAAATCTCGCGGGGCATGGCCTTCCGGAGTCGGTCCCGGTCGACCTCCAGACTCCCGACGGTCAGCTCCATCACCCGCAGCGAATCGTAGGTCAGCGAAAGCCCTCGTAAAAAAGGCTCCTTCGTCTCTTGAAAATCCCTGTTGTAGCCGCTGGGCAGGGATCGGATCACCTGCTTGACCTGGTGGGTGTAGGCCGAAAGGGTCCCCGATTTCGCCCGTATCAGCTCCAACATATCCGGGTTTCTCTTCTGGGGCATGATACTCGATCCCGAACAGAGCTCTTTGGGCAGGTGAAAATAGCCGAATTCGGGCATGGAAAAGATCATCAAGTCCGTGGCAGCCTTGCTCAAGCTCAGCATCATCTGGTCGAGCGCTTCCAAGATCAGCGACTCGAACTTGCCCCGGCTGTTGTTCACGTAGAGCACGTTTCGCTGCAGGTGTTCGAAACCCAGCGCTTCGGCCACCATCTCCCGATCCAAGGACAGCGGCACACCGTAGCTGGCCGCCGACCCCAGAGGCGACTGATCCACGTGCTCGGCGACCCGAAGCAGGTGGTACAGGTCGTCGCAGATCTCCTCGGCGAAGGCCGCCGCCCACAGCCCCACCGACGAGGGCATGGCGATCTGCATGTGGGTTCTGCCCGGCATCGGCGTTTTCTCATGCTCCGCGGCGAGCCGGCTGAAGGCTTCGCACAGCGCCAGTCCCGCCTCGCCGATCTGATAGACCGCCTCCCGACCGTAGAGCCGTAGGGCCGCCAGGACTTGATCGTTGCGGCTGCGGCCGGTGTGTATCTTTTTCCCCGTCTCCCCCAAGTTCTGGACCAGAATAGTCTCGATGACCGTATGACCGTCCTCGTCGCTGGGCTGGAGACTCAGCTCACCCTCCTCGACCGCGACTATTATCTTCCGCAGCTCCTGCTCCAGATCCTGGTACTCCTGGTCCTGAAGAATGCCGATCTCCCGCAGCATCCCCGCGTGGGCGATCCCGGCCAGACAGTCGGCGATCAGGAGTTTCTGATCCAGCTTCCAGTCCTCACCGACCGTGTATTTTTCTATCAGGGCGTGAAGTCCATAATCCTTTTCCCACAATTTCGCCATTGCCGACCCTCCTCAACTTCACTGTACTTGCAGAGTACCCCTGGAAACATAGGATGTCAACTTGGGCGTATACGGGAGTGTAGTACCCTTTGACGGATTTCCATTTCTCAACAGATAATTATCGCCAAAAGTGTGAGAAATGGAAAATGGCTCAAGGGGGCATAGGCATTCGTTCACCCCCGCAGCTTGACACTGAGGCAGGCCTCTCCTTAGTATTACGGCGAATAATGGGGGCAAAGCGATGAGAACTTACCAAAACATGTACGATCTGCTTCAGCAACGAGCGCGGAGCATTCGAGTAGAGCAGCTGGCTATCGGCCTGGGCTACACCGGCGTACTTCTGGAAGATGGAAGTATGGGGGTGGCCTTCACATGGATCGACGAGAAGCAGTCCTGCACCTTGATGAAGGACCCGGTGAACTACGAGGGAAAAACGGCGCTGCCTCTGTTGGAGAAGCTCTTCAGCGAAGACATCCTGGACCGATCGGTAGCGATCGCCGCGGTGAACGCCCTGAATTATCCTCAGGCCGCCTCTTTTGAAAATGATCGCGACAGCCTGCTCGATGACCTGGGGATCGGCGGGGGAAGCAAGGTCTCCATGATCGGCTATTTCGGACCGGTGGTCAAAAAAATCGAAGACCGCTCGGCTCGGCTCAACGTGTACGATATGGGGAAAAAAATAGGCAGCGAGGAGGAGTTTTTCGCCAATTTGGAGCACGACACCGACGCGGTGATCCTCACTTCCACCAGCGTGATCCACGGCTCCACCGAGAGGATCCTGGCCCATGTTCCCTGGGGTGTTCCCTGTGTGCTCCTCGGCCCCACCACCCCGATGATGCCCGAGGCGTTTTCCCACCTGCCCATCACCATCCTCGGCGGTACCCTTCCGCAGCGTAACCAAGAGGTGCTCCGGGCCATTCGTCACGGCAAGGGGACCCACGACATCCAGCGAGCCTCGAAAAAGGTCTACTGGAACAAGGACTCTCGGGCCACAGCTCGGGCCCCCGAGCAGCTCAACGCCATTCCAGAATAGCGGGAAAGGGTGGCCTACCGGCGTTCATGTCCTGCACACTGCGAAAATAGTTGAGCCGAGAGATAAACTGGTTCACGAAGTCACATCGCAGCGATTGCTCGAACTCAACAAAAATGTAGAAATCTGGAAATTGCCCAAAGTAGACCTCCCCCTCCACCTGGTACAGCTGGAGAGGGCCGCAGTCCACCGCCGGCCAGCGCGAAAAGCGCACGATCTCCTGCTCGGTGTAGTAGACTTTAATCGCGTCACCCTCGAGGCTGTAGTACCCCCGGTAGTGGGAGATCACGTTCCGGGGCAAAAAGGGCAGCCCCCGCTCGGCCACCGGTCCGCGTTCCAGGATGGCGACCGTAGTGTCGTCGGGGGCCCGGCCTTCGTCGTCGGATTGCGCCCAGAGGCCCGGCGTTGCAAGGACCAGAACAAGGAGAACCGCGGGCCATGTCCCGCGCCGGGCCTGCGACGCAGCCTGTGTTCTCCGCTGCAATAGTCGCCTCGATCGGGCCTCCATTGGGCGCCCTACTCCACCGTCACGCTCTTGGCCAGGTTGCGCGGTTGGTCGACATCACGACCGAGCTCTTCGGCGGCGTAGAAGGCGAAGAGCTGCAGCGGAACGACCATCAGGAAGGGATAGAAGAGGTCGATGGTTTTGGGGACGCGGATTATCTCGTCGACGATATCGTTGATCTCTTCGTCCCCGTCCACCGCGACGGCGATCACCTTGCCGCCCCGGGCCTTGACCTCCTTGATAGAGGTGATGACCTTGTCCCGCAGTCCGTCGTCGGGGACCAGAAAGACGCTGGGGGTCTCCTCGTTGATCAGAGCGATGGGACCGTGCTTGATCTCCGCCGCGCTGTAGCCTTCGGCGTGGATGTAGCTGATCTCCTTGAGCTTCAGGGCTCCCTCCAGGGCTACCGGGTAGAGCATGCCCCGTCCGAGAAACAGAAAGTTCTGGTGGTGGGCGTAACGGAGGGCGATCTCCTTGACCTTCTCCGCCCGCTGCAGCACCTGACCGACCAGGGCGGGGATACGGTCCAATTCGCGGATGAAACCGTAGCCCTCTTCAAAGGAGAAGTGCCGCATCCGGGCTATAAGCAGGGCGAAGAGATAGAACACCGAAATCTGCGAGGTGAAGGCCTTGGTCGAAGCCACGGCGATCTCCGGCCCCGAGTGGATATAGACCCCGCCGTCGGACTCTCGCGGAATGGTCGCCCCGACGGCGTTACAAACGCCGAGAACCGTAGCGCCCTTGCGCTGTAGCTCCCGCATGGCGTAGAGGGTGTCGGCGGTCTCGCCGGATTGGGAGACCACGAAATAGAGCGTCGAGGGCTCGACGATGGGGTTTTTGTAACGCACCTCCGAGGAGAGCTCGGCGTGGGCCGGGATTCGGGCCAGACGTTCCAAGAGGTAGGCGCCGACCATGCCGGCGTAGTAGCTGGTGCCGGCGGCGACGACCTCCACCCGCTGCACGTTGAGCAGCTGCTTGGCGCTCATGTTCAGCCCGCCGAGGTGGGCGGTGGCTCCGTCGAGGTCGAGGCGGCCCTGGAAGGCCCGCTTGATCGACTGGCTCTGCTCGTTGATCTCTTTTTCCATAAAAGTGCGATAACCGCCCTTCTCCAACTGCTCGAGCTCCCAGGTGATCTTCTCAACCTCCTTCTCGATATGCCGGGCGTCGAGGTCGAACATGGTGTAGGAATCCTTAGTCATGCTGACCAGCTCGCCGTCCTCCAGGTAGACCGCGTCCTTGGTGTGGGCCATCATGGCCATCACGTCGGAGGCCAGGAACATCTCCCCGTCGCCCACCCCGAGCACCAGGGGCGAGCCGTTGCGGGCGCCGACGATTTTACCGGGCTCTTTTTTGTGCATCACCGCGAGGCCGTAGGTGCCCTTCAGCAGGTAGAGCGCCTCGCGGACCGCCTGTTCGAGGTTGCCGTGGTACATTTTGGCGATCAGATGGGCGATGACTTCGGTGTCGGTGTCGGTCTGGAACTTGTGCCCCTCGGAGATGAGTTTGTTTTTGAGGGTGTTGTAGTTTTCGATGATCCCGTTGTGCACCACCGCCACCTCACCGGTGTCGTTGGTATGGGGGTGGGAGTTCACATCGTTCACCTCGCCGTGGGTGGCCCAGCGGGTGTGTCCGATACCGAAGGTTCCCGCCAGGTTTACCGGTACCGCTTCTCGGAGGTCCTTGATTTTTCCCTTTTTCTTGATGATTTGAAAATCTTCACCTTTCCCGACACAGATACCGGCCGAATCGTAGCCTCGGTACTCCAGGCGTTTGAGCCCCTCCAGCAGGATGTCTGAGGCGGGTTTTGGTCCACAATAACCGACAATTCCACACATAAAAAATAACCTCTTCTCGATAATATTTGGTCTTTATTCGATAATCTTTGGTCTTTATATTTTTACTCGTCAAATCTCCCACGAGATCTGGATCTACTTTGCTGCCTCGGCGATCTCCGCCAGCCGGCCAATATCCGTCAGAGTGAGACGGTCGTCCTCGAGTTTGAGAATCTGCTTCTCCCGCAGATCGGCGATGTAGCCTTGAATCTTCTCCTGAGGAAACTCCAGGCTCAGCGAGAGGTCCCGCAGGGTTTTGCTGTACTCCAGCCCCTCGGCGCCTGGTCCTTTTTCGGTAAAATAATAGTACAGGTTGAGGGCGATCAAGCCCCGCTGGTTGCCCCGTACCAGGTGCTGTATCTGCATATTGGCGTGTTGGAGACGGCGGCAGAGTTTGTCGATGACGTTGAGGGCGATGCGGGCGTTTTTCTCGATCATGCTCAAAAAACCCGGTCGGTCGAAGCGCAGCAGCCTCACGGTGCTAGCGGCGGTGGCGGTGGCGGTTCTGGTGGCTTGGGTGACTATGGCCATCTCGCCGAAGAACTCCCCCTTGCCCAGCACGGCCAGGGTATGTTCACGGCCGTCGATGTTTTTGGTGATTCGTACACACCCCTCCTGGATGATGTACATGTGCTCCCCTTTCTCACCTTCGGAGAAAAAAACCTTCCCTTCGTCGACGGTCATCCCGTATTTTTCGAATAAATTCTGCTCCATCACTTTTTTTCCTCCAGATCTTGAAGCAAATCACCCTTTTTCCTCCTCATTATATACAGGAGGAAAAAAATGAAAAGCACCAAGTATTACTGTAACACACTTTTGCTGATTCTGCTGTTTTCGTCTTGCACCCCGATTCCGGATCGGCGGGTACTGCTCAAGGACGACCTGCGCCCGCCGGTATTCGTCGGAGTCGACGTGCATCACCAGCGGCAGATCAGCCTGCACTTTTCGGAGCCGGTTTTTTTTGAAAAAAACGACTTCCACGCCACGCCGTCCCTGGAGGTCGAATCCTTCAGCACCGAGGCCGAAGAGTTGAAAATCAACCTGGCCGCAGACATGTCCCCCGGCCAAGAGTACGCCCTGAGCCTGACCGTCTCCGACGCGGCCCGCAACAGCCACAGTCTGCTGTGCCGCTTCTTCGGCTACAACCCCCGGGTCCCCGAGCTTTTGCTGAACGAAATCACCACCCAGGGTTCCACCAGCAACCCGGACAAGGTCGAGCTGAAGGTCCTCTCCCCGGGGAACACCGCCGGGGTGGTGGTCTACGAGGGCACCCGCGACTTTTTCGACCACTACAAGGTCCTGCCACCGGTGGAGGTGGAGACCGGCGACTACCTGGTGATCCATTTCAGACCCAGCGGTACGGAGGATGAAGTCGACGAGAGGGAGTCAAAAATAGAGTGCCGCGCCGAGGATGCCAGCGACTACGGCTGGGATTTCTGGGTGGAGGGGGGCGGCGGTCTGTCGGGAAACAACGGCGTGATCAGCGTCTACCGC
>DSBN01000023.1 GCA_011046055.1 Sediminispirochaeta sp.
CTATAATCCGCGTCGATTGTTCCGGGGCTGTTGAGTACGGTCACCCCGTGTTTGGCGGCCAGGCCCGAACGGGGGCGTACCTGAGCTTCGTAGCCTTCCGGAATTTGGAGGTAGACCCCCGTAGGGATCAGGCTGTGTTCTCCAGGAGGAATCTCGATCTCTTTTTTTATATAGGCTCGAATATCCGCTCCGGAAGCTTGAGTCGAGGAGTATTTCGGCAGCTCCTCGGACTCAAAACTTCCATGAACGATTATTTTGTTCATACCTCAATCTCTTCGTCGTGGAGGACGTCCGGACGACCTGGAACGGGAGTTCCTATCTCCACCGTGCCGATCATCGTGTCTTCGACGATCCTTCGAACCTCCCCCTCCACCGGAGCTGGCCCCGTCGGGATCTATTGCGTCGATATAGCTGAGGTTGAGACGTCCCATTCGATCAATCTCCAGAAGTTTAACCGGTATCTCCTGGTTCAATTCAAGTACGTCTTCCACGGAGTTGACCCTCTGCCTGGACAGTCGAGAAATATGAACCAAGCCCTCTTTGCCAGGCAGTATCTCTACAAAGGCACCGAAGTCCATTATTCGCTTGACCACGCCATCGTAGACTTTACCGACCTCCGGCTCCTCCACCACGGCTCGGACCAACTTTTCGGCCAGTTCGGCTTGTTCCTGGGTTTTTCCGTAGATTCGGACCGTACCGTCGTCGTCTATATTGATGTCCGAACCGGATTGTTCACTGATACTCTTGATCATTTTGCCACCGGGGCCGATCACCGCGCCGATTTTCTCTTCATCCACCTTCAGGCTGATGATCTTCGGGGCGTACTGAGAGAGAGCAGCCTCTGGCGCTGAAATAGTTTCATTCATAATCGACAAAATGTGCAGCCTTCCAACTCTGGCCTGCTCCAAAGCCCGGGCCATCAGTTCTGAGCTCACTCCGGCGATCTTGATATCCATCTGGAAGGCGGTAATTCCGTTCTCCGTACCGGTGACCTTGAAGTCCATATCTCCGAGGTGATCCTCCTCACCCAGAATATCGCTGAGAATAACGGCGCGATCGCCTTCGGTGATCAGACCCATGGCAATTCCGGCGACGGGTTTTTTTATTTTCACCCCCGCCTGCAAAAGCGAGAGAGTTCCACCGCAGACGGTGGCCATGGAAGAGGAACCGTTGGATTCAAGAATCTCCGACACCACCCTTATGGTATAGGGGAACCCCTCTTTGCTTGGCAGTACTCCTTCGAGGGCGCGTAATGCCAGGTGTCCGTGACCGATCTCCCGTCGTCCGGTGAACATACGTCCGGTCTCACCCACTGAAAAGGGAGGGAAATTGTAGTGGAGCATGAAGCTCTCATAACTCACGTCCCCATCGATGTTGTCCAGCATCTGCTCGTCCCGTCCGGTTCCCAGGGTGGTGACCACTAAGGCTTGAGTTTCCCCTCTGGTAAACAGGGCGCTTCCGTGGGTTCTGGGCAGGACATCGATCTCACAGGTAATAGGCCTGATCTCGTCGGGTTTTCGACCGTCGGTTCTCACCTGGCGATCGAGTATCGAGCTGCGGACTATTTTTGTTTCAATCTCCTCCATCAGTTGATCGAAGAGCTTGTCGTGCTCCTCGCCGAGCACTTCTGCGAATTTTTCCCTGGTCGCTTTTTTGACCTCAGAGATCGCCGCTGATCGGATATGCTTGCCCAAAACGAAACAAGCCTCCTCCATTTTTGGGTAGGCGTAATCCCAGATCTCTTGCCGACGGGGAAGCTCTTCGGTCTTTTCCACCAGAGGAAGCTTCTCCTTGCCCGCCTGCTCGGCCAGTTCTTTTTGAACCCGACATATTTCCGCAATAATCGGCTCAGCGGTATTGATGGCGGCGAGCATCTTCTCCTCGGGGACCTCTTTGGCACCGCCTTCGACCATGGTGATTCCCTCTTCGGTACCGGAGACTACTATATCAAGGCTGCTGTTTTCGATCTGATCGAAGGTCGGATTGATGATATACTCATCGTCCACCAAAGCTACTCGAACCGCCCCTACAGGGCCGTCAAAGGGGATGTCAGAAACCGTTACCGCCGCGGAAGCGGCGACCATGGCAACCATGTCAGGAGGATTGATTTGATCCGCCGATATGACCGTCGGTACTATTTGGATCTCCCTCTGGAACTGTTTGGAGAAAAGAGGCCGCAAGGGACGGTCAATGAGGCGACACACGAGTATCTCCTTGTCCTTGGGTCTTCCCTCTCTTTTGAGGAAACCACCGGGGATTTTACCGGCGGCGTAGTATTTTTCGTTGTATTCCACCTGTAGAGGGACGAAATCTATTCCCTCCAACACGTTATTGCCGGCGCAGGCGGTGGCTAAGACGGCGGTCCCGGCGTACTGAGCTAGGACAGCTCCGTTGGCCTGCTTGGCCATTCGACCGGTCTCGAGGACCAGTTCTTCCGCACCAATTTTGATACTCACTCGATGAGTCATAGAATCTTATCCTTTTATTTTCTTAGGTTTAGTCTTTTCAGGAGCGCCCGGTAGCGTTCGAGGTCCTCTTTTTTCAGATATTTGAGAAGGTTGCGCCTCTGTCCTACCAGCTTGAGCAGACCTCTGCGACTGCTGTGGTCCTTTTTGAAGGTTCTCAAGTGCTCGGTCAAGTCTTGGATACGGGCGGTCAGGAGGGCAATCTGCACCTCGGTGGACCCGCTGTCGCTTTCGCTCTTGCCGAACTCTTTTATGATCTCCTGTTTTTTTTCTTTGGAAAGCATGTCTCTTTTCTCCTTTTGCTAGATGTTCGTTTCGTCTATTTTGTTTGCTTTACCGTCCGAAAGATCGTTCGATAAAAACTCTATATACACCGCCTCGTCTTCTCCGCTCTGTTTCCACCGGAGGCATTCCTGATCAATTAAGACATCGGAGAAAAAACTGCGGTTTGAAGTGTGCACGTTCACTTTGTACCGGCCCACCGGCGGAAGAACCTGTGAGAGGCCTGTTTTTTCAATACTTGCCCGCGAATCTTCATGACGCTGGGGAATACCGGCAATATCTAGTACAAATTTCCTCCCCATCATTTCGCTCGTACGTTCCAGCTCTCCTTCGCGAATCGCTGCACGTATTCTGGTGCTGCTAAGGGTCCCCCCATTGTAGCTCACCGGCGGAACAATCTCGACCGGAATCTTTGATGCGGCGAGAATATCCCGCAGATCGTAGGCGCTGCTCCGGCCTTGATATCCGCATCTGAAGTTGTCACCCAAAGCAAGATAGCGCAGATCGCAACTCTGACGAATTTTCGTTATAAATTCGTTCCCTGACAGTTTACTAAAATCATTGGAAAAGTCAATGAGTATAATTGTATCGATGCCCAGGGAGGAGAGTATATTGAGCTTTTGACGTCCGCTGGTGATATCTCCCGGAAAAAGATGGGGTTTTAAAAAGCGTCTCGGGTTGTAGCGAAATGTGAGCACCCCATGAATCTCCACCGGCTGGGATATTACCTGCTGGATCAACCGTTGATGCCCATAGTGCACCCCGTCGAATACCCCTATGGTCATAGCCAATTCACTGCTCTTTAACCTCCGACTACCGATGAAGTCGTCCCAAGACAGCACTCTCACAACGCAGCCTCCGGAATCACCATACGGTAGACCCATCCGTCCTGATGGCGTTCGATCAGAGCGAGAAAGTTCTGCTGTTGATCGAACAGAGCGACAATATTTTTCTTTGGCTCTCCAAGGAACCAAGTGGCGTTTATCTTCCGGCCCTGCCTAAGCCTCGGCACTACTTCCTCTTGAACTTTCATGATTTCAACCTGGTCGAGACGCTCCAGAAAAGACTCGGGACTCATCAAGTGACGTTCGGGATCAAAATCCTCCGCCTTTACCCCCTCATCCAGGGAGAATGGGCCGATGCTCAGCCTCTTCAGTTTGCTCAAATGGGCGGCGGCTCCACAGCCGCGGGCTATGTCGCGGGCCAGGGAGCGAATGTAAGTACCTTTTGAACAGTCAATTATTACATCAAGTTCCGGTAGGGCCGCCCTGATGACTTCCAAACGCTTGATTTCGACCACTCTCGAGGGGACTTGAAAATCCTCCCCCCGACGGGCAAGATCATAGGCTCGCTTCCCTCCCACGTGAATCGCCGAGTAACGCGGAGGCAGCTGTTCTATTCGTCCCATGAAGCTTGGGAGAACCCCTTCGACCTCCCCGTAGGTTGGAATATCCGACCTTCTTGTGGGCTCCCCCTCGGGATCAAGGGTCTCAGTTTCGGTGCCGAAGAGCAGCCTGGCTTCGTAGGTTTTGTCGAGGGCTTCGAAAAGCGATAATAGCCGGGTGTACCTGCCGCAGGCGACTATCAAGAGGCCCTCGGCAAATTTGTCCAGAGTTCCCGCGTGTCCTACCTTGCCGTGACCCAGTCTTTTTTTTATCAGTCGGAGATCTTGGAAAGAGGTAGTGCCAGGAACTTTGTGCAAAAGCAGCAAGCCTGATCTTTTTTCACTCAAATATCCAGTTCCTTCAGTTTTTGTATCATCTCCGATCCGTACTCGATAGAGTGGTCTTCCTTGAAACGCAGCTTGGGAGTGTTCCTGGTTTTGAGATTTTTGGCCAACCGGGCCTGCACAAATCCAGCGGCGTGGTTCAAGGCCGCCACTCCCTGTTCAAGCTCATGGGCATTTCCAAAAGAGGAAATAAAGACGTTAGCAGCTGATATCCTTCGAAACGGTGACCTCGGTGACGGTCAGCGAAGTTCCGACCCGGGGATCTTTTATGATCCCCCGGACGATCATTCGGCCTATTTCCTCCCTGATCTGTGCAGCTACGCGATGAGTTCGTATCTCTGACATGTCCCCCTCCCTTAGTCGAGGGTCTTGGCGATCTCTTTGAGTTCGAATGCTTCAAACTGATCTCCCTCGCGTATATCGTTAAAGCTCTCGATGCCGATACCACATTCGTAGCCCGCCTCTACCTCACGAGCGTCGTCTTTGAAACGTTTCAATGAAGAAACCTTACCGGTGAAGATTTGGATTCCCTCACGAATCACGTGTACCTGGGAGTTTCGTTTTATTTTGCCGCTGGTGACGTAACACCCGGCAATGAGTCCGATCTTGGGCACCTTGAAGGTCTCTCTGACCTCCACCGTACCGATCACCTCTTCCTTGATATCCGGTGTCAACATACCTTCCATAGCGTTCTTGATGTCGTTGACCGCGTCGTATATAACGTTGTACTTCCGAATGTCGATCTTCTCTTCCTCCGCCAACTCCAAAGACTTGGCGGTGGGGCGCACATGAAAACCGACTATTATTGCGTTGGAGGCGCTGGCCAGGTGCACGTCTTTTTCTATTATTGCTCCAGCGGAGGCGTGAATCACCCTGAGTTTGATCTCCTGGGTGGAGAGTTTCTCCAGCGCGGTTTGGAGGGCTTCCACGGAACCGTGAACGTCACCCTTAATCACCACCTTGAGTTCCTGTATCTCCCCCTCTTGAATCGAATCGTAGAGGTTGTCCAGGGTGACTTTTTTGACGTTTTTCGCCTCTCCCTGTTTCTCCAGTTCCTGCCTTTTTGCTCCGACCTGTCGGGCTTGCCGTTCGCTTTCGGTCACCTGGAAAGGAGATCCAGCGTCTGGTATTCCGGTAAAACCGAGAATTTCTACCGGTGTAGCCGGTGTTGCCACATCGAGCTTGTTTCCTTTGTCGTCGAACATCGCCCTGACCTTGCCCGGGTATACTCCGGCCACAAAGGCGTCGCCGACCCGCAGAGTGCCGCGTTCGATGATCACCGTAGAGACTATACCACGGCCATGGTCTACCTTGGACTCGATGACCTTGCCCTCGGCTCGGCAGTCGTAGTTGGCTTTGAGCTCGAGGATCTCCGCTTGTAGTATGATCGTCTCCAACAACTCCTCTATTCCCTCGCCGTTGAGCGCGGATATTTCGTTGTACAGGGTCGATCCGCCCCAATCCTCGGGCAGCAGATCGTACTCCGCCAACTGCTGCTTGACCCGGTCTGGGTTGGCTTCGGGGAGATCGATTTTGTTCACCGCCACGATGATAGGTACCTTGGCCTCTTTGGCGTGGTTTATCGCTTCGACGGTCTGCGGCATCACCCCGTCGTTGGCGGCGACTACCAGGACTACGATGTCGGTCACCTGGGCGCCTCTGGCTCTCATCAGAGTAAAAGCCGCGTGACCAGGCGTATCCAGAAAGACAACCTCTCCATCCATAGACTTGGGTTTGACCTTGTAGGCTCCAATATGCTGAGTAATGCCTCCGTGTTCGCCGGCCACCACATCGGTACTGCGTATGGCATCCAGCAGCTTGGTCTTGCCGTGATCGACGTGCCCCA
>DSBN01000185.1 GCA_011046055.1 Sediminispirochaeta sp.
ATCGTCAGCTGTATCGGGAATACACCGCCGCAAACAGCTATATACCCTCCGATGACGAGTATATTTCTTCAGTGGCGGCAGCGGTGGTGGGGAATATTCGCAATCCCTACGAAAAAGCCTCCCAGCTCTACTCGTATATTATCCGCCGTTTGGAGTACAACGCGGAAGCAGAGCCCGAATCTCTGGCCGATGTGTTGAGGAACCGGCAGGCACGAGCGAGGGACTACGGACTGCTGCTTACCACCATGCTTCGAGCCGTGGGGGTTCCGGCCCGACCGGTGTCAGGATTTCTCGTTCACGGCAATAAACGCAGCACCGGACACCTGTGGTCGGAGTTTTATCTACCGGAATTTGGCTGGGTTCCCGCCGATCCGGCCTTGGGCTCTGGATCGGGGATGTACGAACTGGAGCAGGAGAACCCTTTTGACTTTTACTTCGGAAATCTGGACAACCAGCATATCAGCTTCTCCCGGCATGTACGACGGATACCCAAGGTCGATCCAAGCTCGCTCACCAGGGTGATAGACGAGCCTTACGCGCTGCAGAACATCTTCGAGGAGTATTCCCCGGAAATGGAGGGATACCGTTCCCACTGGCCGGATATTCGAGTCGTCGACTGGTGGTGATCAGAAGGGGACTTCTTTATTTGCATTGACAAAGCACCATAGCGGAACATATACTTGTAACAACGAGCTTTAGTTTCGGAAGAGGTATGAGTAACCCATTACAGTTATCACTGGTAAAATTTAATAAAGGCGCATATATCATTGTCGAGGGCAAGCAGCAGGCGGATTGTTTCTATATCATTCGTGCGGGAAAGGTCCAGATCAGCAAAGAGGTTGAAGTCGTGGAGGAGGAGGGGGGCAATATCCTCCAGGCAGGCGATTTTTTTGGCGTCGTATCGACTATGTCCTCCCACAGCCATATAGAGACCGCCAGAGCCTTGACTGATGTGACGATGATCGCGGTGCAACGAGAGCAGTACGGCATGCTCATCAAGAGCAACTCTCCGGTGGCCATGAAGATCATCCAGCAGTTCAGCCGGAAGATGCGGTATCTCGATGACGCGTTGACTCGCATCACCCTGAAAAGCAACGCCGAGAAAGACACCTCGCACCTCTTTGAGGTCGCCGAATACTATGCTCGACAGAGTCAGTACAACCAGGCTTACTACGCCTACCACCAGTACATCAAGAACTGCCCCGATGGAGAGAACCTAAATCTGGCCAAGGAGCGGATGGCCAAAATAAAGCCTTACTCCAAGGCGGTATATCTTGACGGAAGCGGGGACGAGTTCAACCGGAACTACCCCAAGGGCACTATGATTTTTTCCGAAAGTCAACCGGGCAAGGAGCTCTTCATTATCCAAAAGGGGAGCGTCAAAATAACGAAAATAGTCAACGACAACGAGGTCCTCCTGGCACTGCTCAAACCCGGCGACATCTTCGGAGAGATGGCGCTGCTGGAGGATAAACCCCGCAGCGCCTCGGCAATCGCCCACGAGGAGGCGGTCCTTTTGGCGGTGAATAAGGCGAATTTCAAGAGAATGGTATCCACCCAGCCTCAGATTGTGACCCGCCTGACCCAACTCCTGTCCGAGCGGATATGGTTCATCTACAAACAGCTGGCCAACACCCAAATATCTGACCCGGTGGGCAGGATGTACGACGCCCTGCTGATCCAGCTGGAAAAACAGCGAGTGCCCATCAGCAACAGCTCCTACACCTTTGATTTCGGACCACAGGAGCTCATCAACATGGTCGGCCTTCCCAAAAGCGAAGGTACTCTGGCGGTGCGCAAGATGTTCGAAAACAGCCGGCTCAAAACCGTAGACAACCACATATACGTGCACGATCTAGAAGAGATAGAGAAGCAGGCCAAGTACTACCGGAAGATGGAAAAGATATCTCGAGCCCGAAAAAGCAAAAGTCACTAAATAAGAGACTAATCGCGAGCGGAGCCGGGGAGGGCGATCGGTTTGGAGGGGAAAGAAGAACCATGGCCGGATTCGACTCGCCATCGATCGGCGTTCTTTCGCATTATCAGTAGATTCTGTCCCCCCTCGGCGTCGGACAGAGGAGCGAGAATTACACCGCCATCGGCAAGAGCATCCATAATCAGCGCCGGTATGGCTTTTATAACTCCGTGGAAAAAAACCAAATCGAGACTTTCTCGGTTCGGGTCTTCGAGGAATTCTCTGTAATCGATACTAGTGATCTTTTCCAAGGCAATGGTCGGCCATAGATCTTCGTACTCCTCTCGTAGTTCCTGGTCGAGCTCAACTACCAAGACCCGCTTCGACCGGGCGGCCATATAGGCGGCGCTGAAACCGGTCCCTCGACCGATGATCAGCACCGTCTTTTCCGAATTCAGACCAATTAGACGTGAGTACCGTCGCAGGAAGTCCACGCTGGGGACGAAACTTTCGCTGTTCACCGGAATAAAAATTGGACTTTCGGCGAAGGGGTGTAGATTGTCCGGGAGAAAGAGGGCTCTCAACTTCGCATCGTCGAGCAGGCTGCCTTGTTCTGAATCGGTGGTCTGAGCCAGACCGGGCGGTGTAAAAAAAAGAACAAATAACAGGACGAGAAACAGGGATAGCATCGATGTTGTTTTACTAGGTATTCTCATAAACTCCGCAGCCTCTACTCCAAACTATAACATAAAAGCAGGATGGATGTATCCCAATTTACCGCCCCATTCTTGCTCAGCTTTCTGCATTTTGATAGTATCTAAACCGTTATACTCAAAGGAAGGAGAACATTGATGAAAGCGGTTCAGCTGGCCAAGGCCTACAACCCGAAAGATTTTGAAGATCGTATCTACTCGTACTGGATGAAGCACAAGCTTTTTTCCCCCGCCGAAGGGGAGGGAGAGCCCTTCGTCATTGTTATCCCTCCGCCGAACGTTACCGGTGTTTTGCACATGGGACACGGTCTGAATAACAGCCTCCAGGACATCCTCATCCGCTACTACCGGATGCAGGGGCGTCCTACCCTATGGATCCCCGGTACCGACCACGCCGGGATCGCCACCCAGCACGTGGTGGAGCGAAAACTGCGCGCCCGAGGAACATCAAGACGCGAGATCGGCAGGGAAAAATTTATGGAAGAGACCTGGAAGGTCAAGGATGAGCACCACGAAGTCATCACCAGGCAGCTCAAAAAAATCGGCGCCTCCTGCGACTGGAGCCGTGAACGTTTCACCCTAGACGAAGGTTTGAGCAAAGCGGTGCGGGAGGTCTTCGTCGCCCTGTACGAACGCGACCTGATCTACCGCGGCAACTACCTGATCAACTGGTGTCACTCCTGCGGCACGGCCCTCTCCGACGACGAGGTGGAACACAAGGAGGTGGCCGGTAAGCTCTGGCACTACTACTATCCCCTGGCCGACGGGGAAGAGAAAATCGCCGTGGCCACCACCCGACCGGAGACCATGCTGGGCGACACCTGCGTGGCCGTCCACCCCGAGGATTCCCGCTACCGCCACCTGGTCGGACGTCAGGTACGACTGCCCCTGACGGACCGGCTCATTCCTATCATCGCCGACGAGTACGTGGATATGGAGTTCGGCTCCGGAGCGGTGAAGATCACCCCGGGGCACGACCCCAACGACTACGAAATCGCCGAGCGTCACCAGCTGCCCAAGATAAACATCCTGAATCCCGACGGTACGCTGAATAATAATGTGCCCCAGAAGTATCGGGGTATGGAGGTCGAGGAGGCCCGGCGCGCCGTGGTGGAAGACATGAAGGCTTCCGGTCTTTTTATCAAGGAGGAGGAGCACCGCCACCAGATCGGGCACTGTTATCGCTGCGACACCGTGATCGAACCCTATATGTCCGAGCAGTGGTTTGTACGGATGCGTTCCATGGCCGACAAGGCTCTGGAGGCCTGGCGGAAGCAGGATATCGGATTTTTCCCCAAAAAGTACGAGAACACCTACGTCAACTGGTTGGAGAACATTCGCGACTGGTGCATCAGCCGACAGCTCTGGTGGGGACACCGAATCCCGGTGTGGTACTGCGACGACTGCGGGCACGTCAGCGTCTCCCGGGAGGACTTGGAGGCTTGTACGAAGTGCGGCAGTACCAATATACGGCAGGATCCGGACGTTCTGGACACCTGGTTCTCTTCTTGGCTGTGGCCCTTTTCGACCTTGGGCTGGCCCGAAGATACCGAAGATCTGCGGCGCTTTTTTCCCACCAGCACCCTGGTCACCGGTTACGACATCATCTTCTTCTGGGTGGCTCGGATGATCATGTCCAGTCTCGAATTCTTGGAGGAGGTTCCCTTTCGGGATATAGTCATCACCTCGCTGGTACGGGACAAACAGGGGCGGAAAATGTCCAAATCCCTGGGCAACGGTATGGACCCGCTGGATATCGTCGATCAGTACGGGGCGGATTCTTTGAAGTTCACCTTGGCCTTTTTGACAGCCCAGGGACAAGATATACTGCTGGCGGAGGAGGACTTTCGCTTCGGATCGAAGTTCGCCAACAAGATTTGGAACGCTTCTCGGTTTTTGCTGATGAACCTGGAGGGGCGGACTTTGGTTCCTCGTCGGAGCATCGAACCGCGGGAGATAGACCTCTGGATATACCACCGCCTGAACGACACGGTCGAGCGGATCGAACGGGCTATCAAAAACTATCGCTTCAACGACGCCGCCCAGGGAGTTTACGAGTTCTTCTGGAATGACTTCTGCGACTGGTACATCGAAGCTTCGAAGCTCGACCTCTACGGCCTAGAGGACGGCGAAAAGGACAGGGCAATAAGCCTGTTGGTCTACCTACTGGAGGAGTCCCTGCGGCTGCTGCACCCCTTTCTGCCCTTCGTGACCGAGGAGATCTACCAGAAACTCCCCGAGGAGATTCGCTACCCCCATCTCATCACCGCGCCCTATCCCCATGTCGACGATGATCGGCGGTCAAGTACGGCGGCGCGGAACTTTTCCTCCCTGCAGGAGGTGATTCGAGCGGTGCGTACAATCCGCAGCGAGTTTACCATCCCACCGGAGAAAAAAATTCGAGTCCATGTGCGAACCGATGGGGACTTTTTCGCCGCGGATTTTGTCAAAGAGAGCCACGGCCTCATCGAGGCTCTGGTGAACGCCGGGAGCCTGGAGATAGGGACGACAATCCCCGACAAGAGTGGGGCGATACCGGTCGCGGGGAACGGTTTCGAGGTTTTTGTCTACGTCAGTGAACTGATCGACGTGGACAAGGAGAGAGCGAAACTGCAAAAAGAGCTGCAGAGTCTGGAGAAGACCCGTCGAGGAACCGAGAAGAAACTGGAGAATCCCGGATTTTTGCACAACGCTCCACCGGAGGTGGTGGAGAAAGAGCGGGGCAAGTTGAAGGAGTTCAGCGAGCGTATGGAGAAGATAGAGAGGTACCTCACCGAGTTGGATTCCTGACTCCTATAAGGAGGGGAGAGCTCGGTGCTCTTGGGGGAGCTCAGATCGGTTCCCAATTGGACTATGATCGAGTAAAAAAAAGCCGACCCGGAGCTGTTCCGGATCAGCCTTTGGGCGTGCGCCAAAAAAGTTCCCGCCGATGGCGGATTACTTCTCGGTATTTTGATAAATATGGTCGTCCTTGCCGATGTAGTACCCCTCGAAGATATCTTCGTTGCTCTGGGTCTGGGTCACCTGGGAGTAGGTGTGGTAACCGCCGGAGAGGTTCCGTACATCGTCGAAGCCCTGCTGACGGAGAATCCGTTCGGCCAGGTACCCCCGCAGACCCACACCGCAGTAGACCACCACCGGTTTGTCCTTTGGGATCTCCCCGATTCGCGTTCTCAGCTCGGTGTTGGGAATGTTGATGGATCCGGGGATGCTCCCCTGCTGGTACTCCTCCGGGCTTCGTACGTCGATGAGGCTCATGTTTTTGACGGTGTTCTCCTTTTTCACACACTCGGCGATGTCGCACCAGTTTACATGGCGGCTGGTGCCGTCGAAGATGTTTTCGGCGATAAAACCGGCCAGGTTGACCGGATCCTTGGCCGAGGAGAAGGGCGGAGCGTAGCTATGTTCGATGTTCTGCAGGTCCCAAATGGTACCGCCCATGCCTATGACGGCGGCGAAGAGGTCGATCCGCTTGTCCACCCCCTGATAGCCCACGATCTGGGCGCCCAAGAGCTTGCCCGTCTTCGGTGAGAAAACAACTTTGATGCTCATGGGAATGGCACCGGGGTAGTAGCCGGCGTGGTCGGTGGCGTGAAAGACGAAGCTGTGGTGCACGATGTTGAGCCTTTTGAGGGTCTTCTCCGGCATGCCGG
>DSBN01000187.1 GCA_011046055.1 Sediminispirochaeta sp.
GGCGGTGGGCTCTTACCCCACCATTTCACCCTTGCCCCAGACTGCCTGGCAGTGTTGGGGCGGTATATTTTCTGTGGCACTCTCTATGACACCCGTGGGTGCCTCCGGGAATTACCCGGCGCCGTGTCCTATGGAGCCCGGACTTTCCTCCGACCGTCACCGGCCGGCGGTCACCCGGTCCGCCTCGAATTCTCAATCATTATCTCAATCAGTCCTCTATTTCCAGTTCCTCCGGAGAAACCAGATCTGAAAGACTGCCTGCCTCCTCCGCTCCGACTATCTCTTCGCTGGTCTCCACATCCTCATAGAAGAGAATTCGACTGCAATAAGGACAGAAGAGAATGTCTTCCCCGGTCCGTACGTCGTTGACGAACTGCTTTGGCAAACGCATATGACAGCCGGTACACACCGAGTTTTTGATAGGGACGATACCCAGACCCGACTTGCTCTTCACGATCCGTTCGAACTTGAACACTATCTCCTGATCCAGGTCGGGTACTATGGCTTCCTCTTCTTTTCGCAGGACCTGGAGCTGCTGCCTCTTCTCCTCGTTTTCCTCTTCGATCTTCTTTTGTTCCGAGGAGATCTCGTCTTCCTGCAGCTGTATCATCTTCTCATCCTTGCTCAGAGACTCGGACAGCTCTTCGAGTACTTTCTCTTCACGGAGCACATCCTTTCTCAGCTGCTGCTCCTTCTCAGTGGCGTTCTTGATCTCCTTGTCCAGCGCCTCGTATTCACGCTGGGTGGTGATCAGATCCATCTGCTTTTCGTACTCTTCACGCTGCCTCTCCGCATCGTCGAGTCGAATATGCAGGTGTTTTATATGATCTTTGGTGTTCTCCACCTTTTCGTTTTTCTCGAGATAACTTTTTTTCAGACGATTGAGCAGCTCGATTTTCGTGTTAAGCAGTTTCGGAGTCTCCTCAATCTGTTTTTCTATACTAAATTTTTCTGAAAGGATGTCCTGAAGACTCCGTAATTTTTCAAAAACTTCCTGCATCATACCGAAAAATCCTCCATAGTATCTTAAGTATCAATATAGTCTTTCAAACGTCGGCTTCGTTTTGGGTGCCTCAGTCTTCGTAGCGCCTTGGCCTCTATCTGACGTATTCGCTCTCGTGTCACATTGAAGTAGAGCCCCACCTCTTCCAGGGTCAAGGAGTAGCCGTCTTCAAGTCCGAAACGCATTTTCAACACCTCCTGTTCGCGGGGAGGCAGAGTCTCCAAGACATCCTGTAGCTGCTCCTGGAGGATGGTGAAAGCCGTTTGACTGGCCGGGTTTTCCACGTCCTTGTCTTCGATAAAATCCCCGAGCAGCGAATCTTCCTCCTCTCCAATGGGGGTCTCCAAAGAAATTGGCTCGCGAGCCACGTTTTTTACCGATTTGACCCGCAGAACGGACCAACCGAGCCGCTGGGCCACCTCTTCGTCGCTGGGCTCGCGGCCCAGTACCTGCATCAGCTGTCTCGATTCGCGCACCACCTTGTTTATCTGTTCGATCATATGCACCGGCACACGAATAGTTCGAGCTTGGTCGGAGATGGATCTGGTGATGGCCTGTCTGATCCACCACGTGGCGTAAGTGGAAAATTTGAAGCCCTTGCTATACTCGAACTTCTCAACCGCCTTGATGAGACCGATGTTGCCCTCTTGAACGAGGTCGAAAAAATGCAAGCCCCGATTCGTATACTTTTTTGCAATACTCACAACAAGCCTTAGGTTTGCCTGTATCAGCTTGTCTTTAGCTGTCTTCATGAGATTCTTACCCCGGGCGATCTCTTTGGACTCCTCAAGGATACTTTCTATTGAACTCTCGAATTCGATCTCTATATTCTTCAGCTGCTTCTCATTGGTCTGAATTCGGCGAATTTTCTCTTTGATGGTGTCGGAACTGAGCTGCAATCGTTCTTCGATCTCCCGCCTTTTCTCGGCAATTGCCAAACCCCGTCCCATACTGCGTAGTTCCTTGGAGCTCTTGACCCCAAGTTGGTTTTCTATCCTCCTCTGGTCCTTCTGGTAACGACGGATGAGTCTCTCGGTTTCCAAGAATTTATCCGAGAATGCGGTGATCTCCTCCTGTTCGAGTTCGATCTCCTCCATTGCCTTCAGCAGTTCTTCACGGTACTTGCTCAGCTGATCGTCCTGCAGTACGTCTTTTCCGGTGGAGATTAGTTTTTTCTTGTCTTCGATGTACTGCTTCAAATCGGGGTTGATTTGCTTCAAATATTCCCGATAGGCCTGGTTGAGCCTTCTCCGCTCGGTGAGTATCTCCGAGATCTCTTTTTTGCTGAGCTCCATCTCTCGCGGGTCGACCCGGGAGAATGTCTTCAGCATGATCTCATACATCTGCGGGATCAACATCCCCGATTTGTGGATCACCCCTTTGATGATATTCTCGCCATCCTCCATCTGCTTGGACAGCTCGACCTCCTGCTCGGCGGTGAGGAGGTTTTCTTTGCCGATTTCCCGAAGATAGAGGCGTATGGGGTCGTCCACTGAGGATGCGTCCTTGTCACTATATACTACCTTTTTTTTGGAAAACGACTCTTTTTCCCGTTCGGTATCTTCTTCTTCTACACCAGTGTCTTCATCTTCAAAACTTTCGTCCAAGACTTCCACATCCTCCTCCTCGCTTTCTCCAAGGGAAATTTCCGGCTCATCCTCAAGCGATATTTTATGTTTCTCCAGGATACTGAGAACCTCTTCGATCTTCTCACTGTTGACGATCGAAGGTGGGAGAAAATCGTTCACCTCTTCGTAGCTTATCTGTTTCTTTGTCTTCGCATATTCTAACAGTTTGACAACAGAAGGATCTGTTTCAAGTTCTGTCATGTGTATCACCCTTAAATCGATTTAGTTCTTCGTCCAGAAACATCTTTTCCGACAGAAGATCTTTTAGGGCATCTCTATGAGCGCCCTGTTGATCAAAATTCCTTATCTTGGATATCACTTCATCCCGCTTTTTCTCAAGCGCTCTACGGCGCACGGTTTTTATCCCATCTTTAACCAGTTCTTCCGTATTCAGTTCGTATTCACCTGTAGCAATTTTCTCAAAAACCAGATGTTGCAGCTCTTCGTGTTCGATCTTTGGAATCACATGATCGATATCCAGTTCGTCGTTTCTGTACGCCTCCTCCAGCGCTATGTAGAGCTCCCTAGCTTGAGGATCACTGAGGCTATCCAACGAAATAGAATTTCTTATTCGTGGAAAATACCCGGTATTCGTCACCGCTACGAGCATAAGAAACAGGTCAGAGCCAATCTTTTTTGCGTCCTTTTCCTTCACGGCTTTCTGACCTTCAACTCGAGCTTGCTTCCCTCGGAGAATAGCCCTCAGATCCTTTCTCACTGCTTCTGGATCGACCGCAAGGGTATTCGCCAACTGTTGTATGTATGCTTCGCGTTTTACCTCCGATTCTACTGAATGTAAAAAAGGCGCCAAGCTTGCCAATATGCGATGCTTCGAATTCGCATCGCCCCTTCCGTGCCGTGCTACGGTACTTTGGAGCAAGAATTCGAAACCATCAAGAGCGGAGTTTAACATATTATGCAAGGAATTAGAACCCTCATTCAACATAATATCCGCGGGATCTTGCCCCCCCTTGGGCACCACGACTCGGGTCTCCATCCCCTCCTTCTCCATCAGTTCCAGTCCTCTTTCGGCCGCCTTAAGCCCGGCTCGGTCATCGTCGAAAAACAGTAGAGCCTTTCGGGTGTATCTTCGCAGGCTTTCTACCTGCTCCTCCGTCAAGGCGGTCCCCAAGGGGGCGACGGCAAAGGGTTTCTGGGCTTGGAAAAAAGCGATCACATCTAAATACCCCTCGACCACGGCTACTCTCCCGTGTTCTCTGATACCTTTTAAGGCTTGGTGCAAACCGTACAGGGCTCTCCTCTTTTGATAGATGGGTGTCTCCGGAGAGTTGATATACTTGGGCTCTCCACCGTCTATACTTCGACCACCGAATGCTATAACTTGACCGCTCGGATCGCTGATGGTAAAGATCAAACGATTCGAGAAAAGACAAACCTCCGGGTACTTTCTGGAGAAAAGCCCGGTCTTGGCCAAAAAATCGGCACTGTAGTTTTTTGACCGTAAAAAACGAAACAGCCAATACCTGTCCCTCGGGGCGTACCCCAGCTGGAACAGCTCCCACATCGGGGCTGCCACCCCCCTTTTCTTCAAATAGTGCCGCGCCTCCTCACCCATCTGGTGTTCGACCAAAAAATAGTGGAAGCTCCCGGCTATTCTGCCGTACAAATCCAGCAGAGCACCTCTTTCGCTTTGCTGCGAGTCCGAGTAATCGGACTGGGGGATCTCGATTCCCGCTCGATCGGCCAGTTTCTGAGCAGCCTCTACGAAACTCAGATGTTCGATCTCCATTAAAAAGGTAAACATATTGCCACCTTTGTGACAACCAAAACAGTAGAATAGATTTTTTTCCGGAGTGACGGAAAACGAAGGAGTCTTCTCGCTATGAAAGGGGCAGAGCCCCATCATCCGGCTCCCCTTCTGCTCAAGACTCACGTAGTCCCCTACCACCTCTTGGATACCGATTTTTCGGTTGATTTCGTCAATGATTCTGTCTGGAATCCTCATTGATGGGTTATTCCTACTGCTTTATATAAAGTGTATAAGCTTGGTTGTGTTCCGCAAGGTTATTGGAAAAAACATGTCTCCCCGCCTCCTGATCTTTCAGCAAAAAGTACAGATAATCCGTTTCCGCCGGCTGAAACGCCGCCTGTAGAGCTACATAACCCGGGTTTGCTATAGGTCCCGGGGGAAGGCCACCCTTGATGTAAGTGTTAAACTGCGATTCCAGCTCTAAATCTCCGTAGGTGAGCCTCTTCGGATGGGGCAGCCCCTTCTCTTCGGTCATTGCGTAGACCACGGTGGCACAGGATTGGAGCCTCATATTCTGCTCCAGTCGATTGTAGAATACCGAGGCGATTTTATCCGCCTCGTCGGGGTCGCGGTACTCTCTCTCCACTATAGAAGCCAAAATGATCTTCCGGTGCAATTCTTCGGGATTCAACTGGCCGGGAGCTCGTTCGCGAATTTCCTCAAGCTTCTCAAAAAAAGTCCCCACCAAATGGTCGACTATCTCCTCGGCGGGGTAGTCCTGCTGAAAGTAGTAGGTATCAGGATAGAGATACCCCTCCAAACTGTCGGCAGGTACCTGGTACTTCCGGATGAGATCGCTTGAATGTACGGCGTCAAGGAAGCCGCTCTCTTCGGTAATGCCCTTTTCTGCAAAACTACGGGCGATACGCCGGGCGGTAAGCCCTTCGGGAATGGTGATCTTAACCAATTCCTGTTTTCCCTCGACTAGAAGCTTATAGATCTCCAGACTGCTCGAACCGGGCCTTATGTGGTAACGACCTGCTTTGATCGTCCCGTTGCCGTTTCGTACTCTCTGTATACGACTCAAGACTCGGAAGAACAGCGGTGACCGTATCAGTCCCTGTTCATGAAGGTCGACGGCGGTCTCAGCGACTACCTCGCCCTGCTCTACCGTGAACAGCTCGCTGGTCATAGCCTGCCGCTCCGGTGCCGAATTCAAACTGTTCCATCCAAACCACAGCGCCCCCGCCGCCGCGATAAGCAGCAGCAGGAGGGCGATAAAAAAAGTTTTTACTCTTGCCATCTCACTCTTTTTCTAAGATAAATTCTACTCTGCGATTTTTCCAGCGATTTTCCGCATCGTCAAAGGGGACCAGAGGCTGCTCACCGCCCACCCCTTCGGCGTGTAAGCGGTCTCGGGAGATTCCTCGATCGACCAGGTCCTGCAGCACCCGTTCGGCCCGCTGTTTGGAAAGGGGGATCAACTCTTGCTCCTGTTCCTCTCTGGCCAACTCGGGATCCCAGTAACGGGTGAGGTTCGCGTGCCCCTGTACGGTTATACCGTACTGGCGGTATTTCTTCAAAATCTCCGCCAGACGTCGCAGAACGTAGTTGTTTCGCTCTACCACGTCGGGATCGTCGTCGACGAACTCCGCGCTGTTCGGTTTGAAGTTGATGGAGGCAATCTTTATTTTCAAAAGCTCCCCTTCACGAATCACCAAGACATCAATCGGAATCTGTCCGCTGACGGCGGAGCTGTTGCCGAACTCATCGGTTACTTCGAATCTATAGGGATAGTCCATCGCCGCGTAGACCAACTCTCCGTTCTCAGATCTGCCGTCCCAGATAATCTCGTTGCTTGGCTTGTCATGACCGGCAAAGCGCCGAAATACCGGAGCGTTCTGGTAAGAGCTCACGTCGGCTTGGGCATCGTAAA
>DSBN01000256.1 GCA_011046055.1 Sediminispirochaeta sp.
TCGTAGTTGTATCCACCCCAGGGTAGAAATCCTACCAGAATGTTGCGCCCCAGGGCCAGTTCGCCTTGGTCGGTAGCCGGTCCGTCGCTGATAGCGCCGCCGGCTTCCACATGAACGCCCACCGAGACCAGGGGCCGGTGATTGAAACAGGTGTCTTGGTTGGTTCTCTGGTATTTGATGAGATTGTACATGTCCCGTTCATCGGGATCGCTCGCGTTGTCAGGTTTGATGACTATCTTTTGGTTGCTCACGTACTCGACGGTACCGGCACGGCGGGCCTTCAACAGCACCCCAGAATCGTAGGCGGTCTTCCCCTCCATACCCGTTCCGACACGCGGCGCCTCGGGAAAAACCAGAGGGACCGCCTGCCGCTGCATGTTTGAGCCCATCAGCGCACGGTTCGCGTCGTCGTGCTCGAGAAAGGGAATCAGGGAGGTGGCCACCGAAACTACCTGCTTGGGTGAGACATCCATATAGGTGATGTCTTTGGCCGGTTTTGTGGTATAGTCGCCGGCCTTTCTCACCGAGATCAGTTCGTCGAGGAACTTTCCCTTGGCGTCGATATTGGCGTTCGCCTGGGCGATAAAGTGCTTCTCCTCGTCCATGGCCGACAGGTACTCAATCTCATCACTCACCCTCCCGTCTTTGACCTTCCGGTAGGGAGACTCCAAGAAGCCGTATTCGTTCACCCTGGTGAAGTTTGCCAGCGAGACTATCAGCCCTATATTCGGACCTTCGGGGGTCTCGATGGGACACATACGGCCGTAATGGCTGTAGTGCACGTCTCGAACCTCGAACCCAGCCCTTTCGCGGGAGAGCCCCCCGGGACCTAGGGCGTTCAGCCGCCGCTTGTGCGTCAGCTCGGCCAAAGGGTTGACCTGGTCCATAAACTGCGAGAGCTGGCTGGAGCCGTAAAACTCCTTGACCGCCGCTACCACCGGTTTGATCGAAACAATATCCTGCGGTTTGATGGTATCGGTCTCCTTCAGACTCATTCGCTCTTTGGCGATCCGTTCCATTCGGCTGAAGGCGGTCTTCAGTTGATTGGCCATCAGCTCGCCCACCGATCTGACCCGGCGGTTGCCCAGATGATCGATATCGTCGACGTTGGCCTCTCCGATATAGACCTGGATGAGGAACTTCATGGTGTTGTAAATATCTTCCTGGCTGAGCACCTGGCTGTCATTGGAAAGATCGTAGTCGAATTTTTTGTTCAGTTTGTAGCGTCCAACCCGACCCAAGTCGTAGCGCCTGGTGGAGAAGAACATGGATTGCAGATCCTTGTCCGCGCTCTCCAGGGTAATAGGTTCGCCGGGCATAAGTACCGAATAAACCGCCACAAGCGCCTCTTCCTTGGTCGGCTCGTCGACCTCAGTCTCGCTGGAGGTGAACTTTACCTCCTCCCGCTCAAAGCAGTTGAGGATGATCGGTGAGTGGAGAGATTCGGGATTCTCAAAGTCTATCAGCTCGATCTCATCGACCTCGCTATGCAGGAGCTCATCCACGTCGTGGGGATGCAGTTTCTCCCCCGCTCGGTAGAGCTTCTTCCGCTCTCCCTCACGGTCGATCCACACCGCCCTGGAGAGAACCCTACCGACCAGCTCGTCTTTGGCCTCACGGCTTTCACCTACCTTCACCGTCTCGCTTCCGTAGAACGCATCGATGATCTGCTCTCGTGTCTGCAATCCCAGGGCGCGGAGAAACATGGTACCAAGGATACGCTTCTTTCTATCGATTTTGGCGTAGATCAGCTCTTTTTTCTGGTCGATCTCAAACTCGAGCCAAGAGCCGCGGTACGGTATGATTCGAGAGGAGAACACACCCTTTTCATGAGAGAAAATGACGCCCGGGGAACGGTGGATCTGACTGACCACCACCCGCTCGGCTCCGTTGATGATAAAAGTCCCCCGATCGGTCATCAGGGGAATATCTCCCACGTATATATCCTTTTGCCGGATCTCTCCGGTTTCTTGAAAAATCAGGTTTATTTGCGCCTTGATGGGAACGGCGTAAGTAAGACCCTTGAGCTTGCACTGCTCTTCATCGAATTTGATGTTCTCTTCGTCCAACGTGTAGTGGGAGTACTCCAGAATCATATCCCCGTTGGGACTTTCAATCGGAAAAGTGCTTTGAAAAACTTCTTCGAGCCCTTGCGGTAGAAGCGGTTTTCCCGATTTGATCCGGTCGCGTTGAAGAAACCGCTCGTACGACGAGAGCTGAATGTCAATGAGACTGGGAAGATTCATCACTTCCCGAAACTCTTCTCCGATATAAGTTCTTTTTCTTATGGCTTTGCCGCCTGAAAGCATTACCACCCCCTGGTAGCATGGCCCGTGTTTCAGCCACGAGCTGCTGTATTAGTTTTCTCATGCCGCTTCGCGGCAACCGAAACTACGAGAATAGCCGTGTACTGCTATTTTCGTATGAGCGTTTATATTGAGACACAATGTGCCACCGAAACCACATGCGGTTTGGTGGCACATACGGGTACATTTCTTTTTATACTAGACCTGGCTGAGCCGTTATTTGACTTCGACAACTCCGCCGGCCGCCTCGAGTTTTTCCTTGATTTGATTGGCTTCCTCTTTGGAGACGCCCTCTTTCAGCGCCTTGTCGCCCGCCTCGACGATCTCTTTGGCCTCTTTGAGTCCAAGACCGGTAAGGGCCCGTACCTCTTTGATCACGGGGATCTTTTTGCCATCGGCTACGCCCTTGAGAATTACGTCGAACTCGGTCTGCTCGTCCTCTTCCGCGGCACCCGCATCAGCAGCGGCACCAGCGGCGGCAACGGCTACCGGAGCGGCGGCGGTCACACCAAACTTCTCTTCCATCGCTGAAATCAGCTCGGAAACCTCCAACACGGTCATGTTGGAAATGGCCTCTAGAATATCTTCCTTTTTCAGTTCTGCCATATTATCTTCTCCTTGATTTAATTGTAGTGATAGCATGGCTTTGTGCGAAGACTAACACTACGGTTTATATTTTGAACCCGCGAACCGCGGATAAAATCCTAACTACTCCTGCTCTTTCTTCTGATCCGCCACGGCCTGTAGCACCCGAACCAGCTTCTGCGGGATCGCGTTGAGGGTGTAAACGAAGTTCTGAATCGGCGCGTTCATGGTACCCATGAGCTTGGCAATGAGCTCGTCCCTGGTGGGCAGCTTGCTAAAAGCTTCGACCTCGCCGTCGCTAAAAACCCGCCCGTCGATGATTCCACCCTTGATTTCGATGGGCTTGTCTTTGCAGAACTCCACCAGAATCTTGGCCGCCGGACCGGCGTCTTTGCGCGGGAGCACGATCGCCGTTGGACCGGTGAGAAAATCGTCCACCATGGGGCGATTCAGGTCCTTGAGTGCGATCTTGGCGAAACGGTTCTTGACTACTCGAAAAATGGTATCTTCCTCGCGCAGCTTGTTTCGTAGCTCGCTGATCTGCGCTACGGTGAGACCCCGGTAGTTTGCAAAAATGTAATCGGAAGAGTCTTCCAAGATCTCTTTGAGGTTCTGTACCGCGCCTGTCTTTTCGTCGTTTAATTTGGTTACATAATCTGACATAATCTAACTCCTTGCGGCTGCTCAGGCCAATTCCTGGTACTCGATTTTCACCCCGGGCCCCATGGTCGAAGATACGTAGACCGTTCGCAGAAACTCCCCCTTGGCGTCGGCGGGTCGTTTTTTTACGATCTCCGCGAGAACCGCTTTCATGTTCTCGTGTACCGCCTCGATATCCATGGACACCTTTCCGATACTGAAGTGAACCACTCCCGTCTTGTCGGAGCGGTACTCGACCCGCCCCTTCTTCAACTCTTCCAGAGCCTCTTTGATCTCGAAAGTAACGGTCTGGGTCTTGGGGTTCGGCATGAGCCCTCGTCGTCCGAGAATCGGCCCCAAACGCCCCACATCCTTCATCATGTCAGGGGTAGCCACGGCCACATCGAAGTCGAGCCAGCCACCCTGGATCTTTTCGATCAGATCGGCGTCGCCCACATGGGCCGCGCCGGCCTCTCTGGCCTCTTCGGCTTTCTCTCCCTTGGCAAACACGAGAACACGCTTCTCGCCCTTGAACTGGTGGGGAAGAACGAGGGTGTCACGTACGGTCTGGCTCTTTTTGAGGTTCAACTTGACCGAGAGCTCTACCGTCTCGTCGAACTTGGCCGGAGCGAGCTCCTTGACCAAGGAGAGTCCCTCTTCCATGGGATACTCTTTGCTACGGTCTATTTTCTTTAGGGCGTCTTTGTATTTCTTTCCGTGTCTCATTTTACACCCTCCGCTTCTACGCCCATGCTTCGTGCCGTACCGGCGACGATCCGCATCGCCGCTTCGATATCGTTGGCGTTCAGGTCGGGCATTTTGGTCTCGGCGATCTCCCGCACCTTGTCGGCGGAGATCTTCGCCACCTTTACCTTGTGCGGTTCGGCGGAGCCGCTGTCTATTCCACAGGCTTTCTTGATCAAAACCGCCGCCGGAGGTGTCTTGGTGATAAACGTAAAACTACGATCCTGATAGACCGTAATCTCTACCGGTATGGTAAGACCGGCTTCGATGTCCTTGGTACGGTCGTTGAACTGCTGAACGAACTGCGGCGCGCTGACGCCGTGGGGTCCCAGCGCCGGCCCTACCGGAGGTGCCGGTGTGGCTTTCTGCGCCGGCACCTGCAGTTTAATGACCGTGGTTACCTTTTTCTTTGCCATAATATATCTCCAATGTGGTGATATCGTCCGCCTCCAGGGCGAACTCCCATCTCTGCCGCTCGACGAGCAGGCTTAAATCAGCGGCTGATCGACAAGCCTGAAACACAGGACCGCCGAGCAGCCGACCTTAAATCTTCTCTACTTGCAAAAAGTCCACTTCCACCGGGGTGGATCGTCCAAATATCCCCACCGATACCCGCAGCTTGCCCTTCTCCAGGTTCACATCGGTAATGGTCCCGGTAAAGGTGTCGAAAGGGCCCTCGATAATCCTTACATTCTCGCCCATTGAAAAACTCTGCCGGGGCTTGATGGTCTTGTTGGACTTGATCTCTCCTGACTTTTGCAGGATCGCTCGAGCTTCATCGTTGGAGATCGGCTGGGGCTTGGTACCGCCCATGGAGCCTACAAAACCAGTGACCCCCTGAATCTTCCTGATCCGGGAGCATATTCTCTTCCAGCCCACGTCGGGGAGGTCCATTTCTAACAAGATGTAACCGGGGAGAAACTTTTTGTTGGAAACCTTGCGCTTGCCGTCTTTGACCTCCACCACTTCTTCTGAGGGTACCTTCACATCGGTAACCGCCTCGTCGAAGGGAGGTTCTTCCCGCAATTTGCGGATAAATTTCTCTACTTTATTCTCATGCCCCGAATAGGTGTGTAGGACATACCAACCTTTAGCCATCTATACTCCTCTCAAAAATAAAAACAGCCTCGAAACGCTTCGCCAGGGAGGATAGATACTAAAAAATTAGATCCATCCCTTTGAGCAGCAAGAAATCTACCACTCCGAGAACCAGCGCAAACATGGCCACCGATATGATAACCACCTTGGTCGATGAGGCCACGTCCTCCCGGCTGGGCCAGACGACCCTTTTGAGCTCGGCGTAGCTGTCTTTAAAAAACTGTACGATCTTTTTCATCACATTCCCCACTTATATAAAAAAAAGCAGGCCAGGTAGGATTCGAACCTACAACATCCGGTTTTGGAGACCGGCGCTCTAGCCGTTGGAGCTACTGGCCTGTATGAGGTCTATTTAATCTTGGTCTCAACATGCAGAGTGTGCTTTCTATCGAACCGGCAGTACTTCTTAAACTCCATTTTCCCCTGGATATTCCGTCGATTCTTGGTGGTAGTGTAGTTCTTCCGGCCACACTCGCTGCACTTCAACGCTATTTTCTCTATATTTCCCTTTTTCTTGCTCGCCATTGAAAACCACTCCTGTATATCACTACCTTCATAGCGTATAAAAACACAACCGCCCTTCTCAACCTCAGAAAGGATACCCAAATAGCAGGATACTGTCAAGATAAGAGAGGGGAAGCGTATAGAGCCCTCGATCGGACTTGAACCGATGACCCCCTCCTTACCATGGAGGTGCTCTACCGACTGAGCTACAAGGGCTTATGTTGATAGCCTGCGAAGATTAGCAAAGCTCCTTTTTTTTGTCAATAGAGGCGGGAGAGAAACAGCAATTCTCATTTTGGAAAGTGCACTTGCACTTTCCAAAATGAGAATGCCTCCAACAGTTAGAAACACAAATCATTGCTATGCAAATGAAGCAAATTCTCAATTTGGAAGTCATTAGA
>DSBN01000218.1 GCA_011046055.1 Sediminispirochaeta sp.
GTATAAAGTAAGACGGGTAATGGAACGGGACGAACTGTACAGGCTGGTCGACGCGATACTTAACAAGGCGAGTTTTGACGAGCTGGAGGTCCTCAAGGCGGCAATCGCCCGGAGAGAGGGAGAGGGCGAGGGCCGGGCGATCGGCGGTCTACGTATGTCGCCCAAGAAGCTCGCCGAGAGTACCGCCCAACAACTGGCAGATCAGATCAGCTACTCCCGGGACAGCATCCGGGAGATGATCCAGGACTTTGCGGTTGACATAATTCGCAAGGAGGCCCCGGAGCTCTCGGATGAGCAGGTCTACGAGCTGCTGGAGGCTTGGATCCCCGACGAGGGGGCCCGGTCCGCTTCGGATGCCGATGACGAGAGCGAGACAAATATACCCAAAGACGCGCTGTTGACCATGATCGAGCAGTTTCTCCTCTACTCCCAGGGACGGATGTCGGTACGGCAGCAGTCGGAGCTGCGGCGGGAAATTCCCAACTGGCATCAGGTCTACTGGGAGAAGTTCCCCTCTTGGCTCAGAAGGTCATTGTCGCTCTTTTTGAAGGGGACCATCGACAAAGAGTCCTTTTGGCTGGACGTGTACAAAAATTTGGACTTGTAGAAGATCATACGAAAAAGATAGAGCCTAAATATCGCGCTTAGAGTGGCTGGATGTTTATCACCGCTGGTATGGTGCGAATGGATTTGAGAACCTTTTTGAAATCTTCCGCCTTCTCCAACTCCATGCTGAACCGCCCTCGCAGGTTTCCCTCTTCGTCTTCCTCCAGTTTTCCTTCAATCAAATGACCCCGATATTTGCGGACAGCCCCCTCGATCTCTGAAAAGAGGTCGCTGGTCATCCGGCTGCTCACCCGAAACTTGCGGACCGCTTTCGGGGAGGCGGTCTCCCATTCCACTTCGATGCTGCGGGCCTCGAAGTCTTGGATGTGCTTCAGGTTGGGACAGTCACGGCGATGTACGATGATCCCTCGACCGCGGCTGACGTAGCCGATGATGTCGTCGCCGGAGCTGGGGGTGCAGCATTTCGCAATGCTGATCAGCATGTTCTTTTCGTTTCCGATGCGGAAGGCGATTTTGGCCTGATCGACCACCTGTTTGATGATCGTCTCTTTTTCCGCCGGCTTCGGTTCACACTTTTCCTGGGTCTCCCCGGCCTGTTTCTCTTCGGGGTGGCTGACTCTCTTTTTGGCGATAATACTCTTGTCGATGAAGAGGTTCTCTTCGTGCTTGTTGAGCCAGTGCCGGATCTTCTGTCGTGCCCGGGAGGTGCGGGCGAACTTGAGCCAGTTGACGTGGGGCTTGGCGTTGTTGGCGGTGAGGATCTCGATCACCTGGGTGTTTTTCAGGGCTTGATTGAGCGGAATGATCGAACCGTCGGCCTTGGCGCCGATGGTGTGGTTTCCCACTTCGGTGTGGATATGATAGGCGAAGTCGATGGCGGTGGATTTTTTGGGAAGCTCCACAATATGCCCCCGGGGGGTGAAGACGAAAATTGAATCCTTCAGCAGCTCGGACTTGATCTCCTCGATGCTGGTGTCGGCGTTGGTGGTGCGGTTCCACTGCTTGAGTTTGTTGATGATCGGCAGCTCTTCCGGTTTGATCCTGGCGCCGGAAAACTCCCGTTTGTAGGCCCAGTGGGCGGCTACTCCGAACTCGGCGGTCTGGTGCATTTGATGGGTTCGCACCTGGATTTCGATGAGCTTGCCGCCGTTGCACATCACCGTGGTGTGCAGGCTCTGGTAGTGGTTCGCCTTGGGCATGGCGATGTAGTCCTTGAACCGCCCCTCGATCGGCGGCCAGAGTTTGTGGATCACTCCCAGCAGGGTGTAGCACTCGTTGGAAGAGTCGCAGAGTACACGGATACCCAGGAGGTCGTAGATTTCGTCGATGTCTTTGCCTCGGCGTTTCATTTTCTGGTAGATCGAGTAGACGTGCTTCACCCGGGTGGAGATCCGGACCTCCACGCCTTCCTTTCTCGCGGCGGTGAGGATCTGGCGCTCCACGGTTCGCAAATAGGTCGACCTTTCCAATTTTTTGTTGGACAGGTATTTCTTGATATAGTTGTAGGTGTCGGGGTTCAGCTCCTTCAAGGCCAGGTCTTCCAGTTCGACCTTCATCCAAGAGATACCCAGACGGTCGGCCAAGGGGGCGTATATATCGAGACACTCCTTGGCGATTCTCTTGGACTTATCTCGAGGCAGAAACTCCAAGGTGCTCATGTTGTGATACTTGTCGGCAAGTTTGATGATAATGACCCGGATGTCCTTGGTCATGGCGAAGAGCATTTTTCGGATCGTCTCGGACTCCTGCACTCGCTTGCTTTTGGCCTTGACTATGGATATTTTGGTGACCCCGTTGACCATCGAGGCGATCTGTCGGCCGAAGCGCCGCCTGACCTCCGCTTCATCGACGACGGTATCTTCGATCACGTCGTGCAGCAGCGCCGCGATCACCGCTTCGCAGTCCAGCTGCATGTCCACCAGAATCTCGGCGACCTGCAGGGGGTGGATAAAATAGGGCTCTCCGCTGGCTCGCTGCTGATCACGGTGCAGCTCCTTGGACCATTCGGCGGCCTCTATTATCTTGCCCCTCTCCCGTTCGGTATAACGGCCGAGCTTCTGCTTGAACTGTTCGATTTTATTCAACATGAGTTTTTCGTCCGCTCACCACCCGATCCCTGCCGCTCAGGTCTTGGTAGGCCTGTGCATTCCGGTAGCCTCGGTGGCTGAGAAGGTCCTTCACCTCTTGGATCTGATCGATACCGGTCTCCAGAAACAGGGCTCCACCGGGTTTGAGAAAATCGTAGGCCTCCTCGATGATCAGGCGAATCGAGTCCAGACCGTCGTCGCCTCCGTCCAAGGCCTGCAGCGGTTCAGGCCAACGTCTCTGCTGCATCTGGGCCACTTCAGAGTTTTTTACATAGGGCGGATTGGAGACGATGATGTCGTAGTGTCCCTGGATATTGGAGAAAAAATCACTCTCGATC
Source organism: Sediminispirochaeta sp. (assembly GCA_011046055.1). Taxonomy (GTDB): domain Bacteria; phylum Spirochaetota; class Spirochaetia; order DSM-16054; family Sediminispirochaetaceae; genus DSBN01. The sequence goes on from DSBN01000218.1 coordinate 2,993, forward strand.
AGAGGAAGGGGGTCGCAGAGGAGGTGTCGGCTGTTTTGACGGCATACCGCCAGGGCTGACTTCGACACGTCCGCGGCGTGTACCTCCAATTCGGGACGCAGGTACTTCAAGCTGATGGCGATACAGCCGCTGCCGGTGCCCAGGTCGAGAATAGCAGTTCCGCCCCCGGCGGCTCCGGACGATTCCATAGACCTTGGTTGGGAGGCCAGTTTGGTCTCCACATCCTGCAAGACCAGCTCCACCAGGGTCTCGGTTTCGGGCCTGGGCACCATGACCCGTTCGTCGACGTAGAAGGGGAGACCGAAGAACTCCTTCTTCTGTCTTATATAACTCACCGGGTAGCCGGAGCGGCGTTTTTCCAAATAGGAGCGAAACTCGTGTTCCGCCGACAGGGGGATCTCTTCGGGGTAGGAGGCGAGAATTTTTTCGCGGCTCACTCCCAAGGTATGCGCCAGGATCAGAGTGGCGTCCAAAAAGGGGGTCTCCAATTCGGATAGGAGTTCCGTGGCTTCTACGAGTAGTTCGCGGACCGTGCTCATTCCTCTTCCAAAGCTTCCTGTCGAGCCGAGTATTTCAGCTCTTCGATGATCTCCTCCAGCTCTCCCTGCATGACGTTGTCCAGCTTGTGCAGAGTTAGGTTTATCCGGTGGTCGGAGACCCGGTTTTGGGGAAAATTGTAGGTTCTGATCCGTTCCGACCGATCTCCGGAGCCGATCTGATTTTTGCGGGCTTCCGCCCGCTCACGGCGGTTTTTCTGCTCCTCCACCTCGTACAATCTTGAGCGGAGCACCCGCAGGGCTTTGGCCTTGTTCTTGTGCTGCGACTTCTCGTCCTGACAGGTGACCACCGTCCCGGTGGGCAGGTGGGTGACCCTGACCGCCGAATCGGTGGTGTTGACGCTCTGCCCTCCGGGGCCGGAAGAGCGAAACACGTCGATTTTCAAATCTTCGGTGTTTATTTCGATATCCGTCTCTTCGGCCTCCGGCAGCACCGCCACGGTCACCGCGGAGGTGTGGATCCGTCCCCCCGACTCGGTGGAGGGGATCCTCTGTACTCGGTGTACTCCGCTCTCGTACCGAAGGTTCTCGTAGACGTTCTTCCCGGAGATGGAAAAGACGATCTCCTTGAACCCGCCGATCCCGGTCTCGTTGGAGTTCATCACCTCGAGCTTCCAACCTTTTTGTTCCGCGTACCGGCTGTACATCCGGTACAGGTCGGCGGCGAAGAGGGCCGCCTCTTCCCCTCCGGTACCGGCTCGGATCTCCATGATGATATCCTTGCCGTCCAGCGGATCCTTGGGGATCAGGAGCGCTTTGAGGTATTTCTCCACCTCCGACTCTTCGGACTTCAGCTCCTCGAGCTCGTCCTTGGCCATTTCCAGCATATCCTGATCGGACTCCTCTTCCAAAAGGGCCTGGGCGTCCTCGATCTGCTGCCTCAGCTCCTTGTAGCGCTGGTACTCGTCCACGGTTTCGCGCAGCTGCGAGTGCTCCTGCATCAGCTCCTTGTAGCGCTTGAGATCTTTCATGATATTGGGGTCCGAAATGAGCCGCTCCACTTCTTGGAAACGTTCGGTCAGGTATTCGAGTTTGTCGATCATGATATTAAGATTTCTCCTTGAAGTGCGGACAGGTGTAGATCACTAGTTCAAAGTTTTCCCTGCTCTTCACCTCGGAAAGAGCCTGTCTAATTTTCTCCTGGTACATGCACTTGCCGTCATAGCGGCAGATGGGGCACGCGCCGTTGCCTCGGTGGTTGATTTCAACTTGCATGTTTTAAAGATATCAAAAAACACCCGCCGATGCAATTCACATTTACCCAAGAAGCGGCGCTGTTTTTTATTCAACTTGAACGCGATTCGGGAAGGCGGGCTCTATTTCCGTAAGAAGCCGAACACACTTCCGCAGGCGCCTCCGACTATGTGGGCGAACTCGGAGACCTGGTTGCCCTGGAAAGAGGTGATAAACTCCTGGGCCAGGTAGAGTACCAGGATGAGAATAAAGGTCAGAGGCACCTCGCCGTTGCGAATATTGGTGAAGGATACGAGCAGAATCATCATGAAGGCGATCCCGCTGGCCCCCAACAGGGCGGTGGAGAAGAGAAAGGCGTTCAATAGCCCAGTGACCAGGGCGGTCACCAGGATCATGGTCAACAGGGGCAGCGAACCGTACTTCTCCTCCAGGATCGGGCCGAGCAGGAGGATGAGGGTGAAGTTCGCCAGCAGATGCTGCCAGCTTATATGGCCCAGGATATGGGTGAAAAGGCGGAGCAGGTTCAGCGGGTCGGCGAAGCTGAATCCGGTTTTTCCGGGCACTACAAAAAAGGCCCTGATCAGAGCACCACCGCTGAGTTGGTCCGTCGCCAGCACGAGCACCGCCAGCAGGGCGAAGGTGAGGGTACTCGGGGCGTTGTAACGAATTTTCATGTTCTTCTCCTTTGATGCAATGAGACCGAAGCAAAGGGGTCTGCACAAAATCTTTTGGAATCTTGACACGGCCCCGAGGAGCGGGTATGCTGGCAGGCGAAGCTCGAGGCAGCTTCAGCCATGGACACGTAGCTCAGCTGGATAGAGCGCCACCCTCCGGAGGTGGAAGTCGTGGGTTCGAATCCCGCCGTGTTCACTATTTTTCCTGGCCGTATTTGGTCCGAACAAAGTCCTGCATGGCCTTGATATCCTCATCGCTGATCAGATGAGGCTTGCCTATACTTTTGGCCATGATGTAGATTCTCGCGTTCTTCTCCACTACACTGACCACCTTCATCGCGTTCTCAAAGTCTTTGCCCACATAGACCGTACCGTGGTTCGGTATCAGCACCGCGTTTCGTTCCCGACCCAAGGCACGTACGACGTTGGATGCCAGCTCTTCCGTACCGGGCAGGGCGTATTCGCAGTTGACTATCCTGTCGCCTACGATCTGTACAAAATCCTCGCTGACCCCGGGCAGATCCTCCCGGATGACCCCTAAGACGCTGGAGTAAATGGGATGGGAGTGGATAACCACATCCACATCGGGTCGGGAGTTGAGGACGGCGATGTGCATCTGGTACTCGATGCTCGGCTTCCGGTGCCCTTCTACAATTTGAAAATCGCCGTTCATCACCACGATGTCTTCGTTGGCGATCTCTTCGTAGGGTATCCCGCTGGGCTTGATATAGATCAGGCCGGTCCGGGGATCTCTGATGCTGAGGTTGCCCCAGGTACCGACGGTGAGATTTTCCCGCAGCAAACGACGACCGCCCTCGGCGACCGCGTTTTTTA
>DSBN01000321.1 GCA_011046055.1 Sediminispirochaeta sp.
CGTTAGAAAATGAAATTTTACCTAAGTAAATGAAGCAAATTCTCAGTTTGGAAGTCAGAAGACTTCCAAACTGAGAATTGCTATCAACGGCTGGAGCTTGTTGACTCCAGGGGGCGGGAGATACCAATTTACTACGACTTCGACTATGTGCTCTCCCTGGTTGATACCAGCGACGACGGACAGTGGGCTTTGGTGATCAAGGAACCCGCCCATTCGGGCAGCGGCAGAGTATCCAGCGACTACGCGATCATCCATCTGCCCACCGGGCGGGAGCTGACCGATAGCATCCTCGGTTCGGAGCGAGGAGGGATTTTGCCTTTTGCTTTTGTCATGGAGGCGGAAGGAGTGTACGTTGAGTATGAGAAAATAGCTGGCGGAGAGACCGGCCGTAGACCCTGCCGTCTGTATCCACGGTAGCTCAGCGGTCGGAGACTATTTGAACTTGACCGCCGTCCCGTAGACCAGCACCTCCGCGGCGCCCTGCATTACCGTGCTGGAAGCGTAGCGGATGTTGACGATGGCGTCGGCCTCCAGCTTCTCCGCCTCACCGACCATGATCTTGGTCGCCTTGGCGCGGGCCTCGTTGATCATATCCGAGTAGCCCTTCAGCTCTCCACCGACGATGGTTTTGAACAGGGCCGAGATATCCTTGCCCAGGTGTTTGGCCTGGATGACCGAACCTTTTACTACCTTGATGGTCTCCAGCTCCTTGCCGGTGATGTAATCAGTATTCACCAAGATCATCTTCCTCTCCTTTTTTAATCTCTTTGATACGTTGGATCAGAACGGCGACCATGATCCCCATTCCGACCAGCGCGGCGCCGACAAACAGTAGACCGATGATACGGGCGCCGGCGAGTTCGCTAATTACGAAAAAGTAAAAGAAACCGAACACGGCAATGGCGATGATAAAGACCACCGCCGACAGGACCGGACCGATATATTTATTCATCTTTTCTCCCGTAGAGTTTACTTTCTCGGCATTATAATAACTTTTTCCATAGTTCTGTCAAGAAAAAGATATCGAAAAAATCGACCTCGTCATCAATTGGGACGGCATACTTTCGAAAACCACCGGAAGAGAGTCGCCGAGATACAGTTGAACTCCCCCGCGCTTCCTGCTACAGTTATGCCGCCATGGATCAGAACTATTACCCGGATCGCCGGGAACTGCAGCAGGCTTACTCACGGCAGCTCCCGGTCTACCAAGCGGCGCTGAGCGAGCTGGTACACCGGCTGGACTCCGAGCTGCGACAGCGAGCCTTGAGCTTCTCACTGAAATATCGGGTCAAATCCTTCGACAGCTACTATCAGAAGCTGCTGCAGCGAATCGGCCACGCCGAAGGCGAAGCTCCAGATGCGAACATCCAGGACGTGCTGGGTATCAGAATCGTCTGTCCTTTTTTGGAAAATCTGAAGGAGGCCGAAGAGATAATGCGCGGCCTCTATCGCATCGTGGAGGTGGAGAGGAAGGGAGCGGAGCACTCCTTCCGAGAGTTCGGTTATCAATCGACCCATCTGCTGCTGGAGATACCCGATGAGCTGCAGGAAAACAATCCTCAGCTCGATCTCGACACCTGCGAGGTCCAAATTCGGACCATTCTGCAGGACGCCTGGTCGGAGGTGGAGCACGAGCTGGTCTACAAGTCAAATTTTACCCCCTACGACGAGTCGCTGAGGCGAAAGCTGGCGGCGCTGAACGCCAACCTCAGCCTCTCGGATCTGATCTTTCAGGAGATCCGCGACTACCAGCGGAGCCTCCACGCGGAACTGAAGAAGCGGCGCCGCTCCTTCATCGATCGGGTGGAGGCGGAGATCTCCGGAGCGAGTCCCGCTACCGGCACCAACGGCGCGGGGTATGAGCTCAACGGGGTCTCCCATTTCGAAAACGTCGACGAGATGCTTCTCAAAGCCCTGCACGCCCACAACCAGGGAGACTATACCGCGGCAATCCAGCTGTACGACGCCATCCTGGAGCGGCAGATCGAAGAAAACGTACAGGCGGTTATCCTGGTCCATCGGGGGATGGCCTTCTTCGGGTCGGCCCGCTACGGCGAGGCTCTCGACAATTTTCTTGCCGCCGCGGACTTGGAGCCGGAAAACAGCAAGACCTACTACTATCTGGGCATTGTCTATCGGGTGTTGAACCGAACTACCGCGGCGCTCTCCGCCTTCAAACGCAGCCTGGAGATTTACCCCTACTACTTTGAGAGCCTCTTCGGCCTGGCCCAGACCTTTTCCGAGCTCGGCGACTACCCGGCGGCGCTGGAGTACTGCGAGAAGGCGCAAAAAATCGCCCCGGAGGAGCAGAAGGTGGTCAGATTCCGCGCCTATGTGCTGGAGAAGATGGCCCTCTAATACGGCGGAGGTACGGCGAAGATGAGCGGTCGTAAACGGAGACTCGCCGAGCTGGAAGGCATGACCGAATCCTCGGCGGACGCCGAACTGATTCGTCACATCGAGAAGCTGCGCCGCCGGATCATGAAGGGACCGGGTTCAGCTTTGTCACCGCGGACGGACCCGACACCCGAGGAGAGCTGGGAGCTGCACCTTCGGGGGCTGACCCTGTCTCTGGCGCCCCGCTTCGCCCCCGCCTCCATCGACAGCATCTTGGACATCTTTGTGGACCGGATCCACCGCCGCTGCCCCGGCTTCGGGCCGGCGGAAAATCAGCGGATCCTGGACATCGGGGCCAACGAAGGCTTCTACTCCCTGGCCATGTGCGTCGGTCGGCCCGATATGCGGGTCGTCTCCTTGGAGCCTGATACCAGAAATTACCAGTTGCTGCGGCGGAACATCGCTCTCAATTTTCCCCGACGGATCGAAACCTATCGACTTGCCCTATGGGATCAGAGCGTGGAGCTGGAGCTGAGCACCCACCCGTGGGTGAATACGATTAGTTCGGTGGCGATAGAGAACCTCGATCAGAGCTGGGTAGATCCGCGGGTGCTCGAGAGGCAACGGGTGCCAGCGTTATCCCTGGACGAGCTGGCGCGGAGCTTGGATCTCGCCGACTTGGACCTGATCAAAATAGACGTAGAGGGGGCCGAAGCGGAGGTGCTGCGGGGTGGGAGGGAGCTGCTGTCCCGCACCAGACGGGTGGTCGTCGAGGTACACGGCGGAGCGTCGAGACGGCGCTGTACCTCCATCCTGCGGGACCTGGGCTTCGTGCTGAAGCTGGAGGAGGCGGGGCGCTTCGGGGATCTCTACTTTCGCCGCCGCAGGGGAGGTATGGACTGATGGCCATGGGACTCTATGTGCACGGAGTGGAGCTGCACCCGGGCATGCGGCTGCAAATAGACGAACGCGGGGACGAGCTGCGGCCCGGTCGTTATGAAAGTCGGGACCCGGTGGTCTGGGAGCTGGTAGCCCTCCGCTCCCGGAAAGCCGACGAAGCCTATTACGAGGTGGCCAGCGGCCGAACCTACTCCTTAGCCCAGGTGATGCGGCGGGCCAAGCTCCAACGGAAGGAAGCCTCCGGGGACTTGGTGCAGCTGCCGGCGGGCAGCGACTACCTGGTGGTCCGGGAGTACCAGAGCGGCCGGCTCTTGGGACACCGCTGCTACAGCGTGGATATGCTCGCCCAGATCAGGGAGATAAAGATCCTATGAGCGAGGCCTTGCAGATATTCGAGCAGCCCGAGGAGGCGAGCTTTGTGGAGCGGCCCAACCGTTTCGTGATGATGGTCCGCGACCGGCGGGGGGAGCTCCTCCGCGCGCACTGCCCCAATTCGGGCAAGCTCACCGAGTTCCTGGTCCCCGGGCAGGAGCTGCTGATCCAGCGCCACCGGAACCCCTCACGGAGCACCCACTGCAGCGTGGTCGCCGTTCGGTACAAGGAGAAGCTGATCTTCCTTCGGGCGGATAGGGCCAACCGAATCGCCGAAGAGCTGGTCCTGCCGGGGCTTTTCCCCGGGGCGGAAATAAGGCCGGAGTGGAGTCTCGACGGCTCGCGCTTCGACTTTCTGATACGGGGGGCAAAGGAGACGCTGGTCGAGGTGAAGTCCTGTACCCTCGGTGAGTACGGAATCGCCATGTTCCCCGACGCCCCTACCGACCGTGGCAGCCGTCATGTGCGCGAGCTCGTCCGGCTGGTCAACCAGGGTTACGACGCCCGGGTGTTGTTCGTCATCGCTCACCGTGATACCCGGCGCTTCATGCCCAATCCCCACACCGACCCGGAGTTCTGTATCACCCTGGACGAGGCTTCCAAGCTGATGCCCGTGGGCGCCGTGAGCGTCGACACCGACGAAGAGGGCTGGAGCCGGGTGGTGAACGGGGATGTGCCCGTGGAGACCCGGACGGCCGCCGAGCTGGCCAGGGCCAACGCCGGGGCCTACGTACTGCTTATCCGACTGTCGAAACCTCTTCGACTATCGGTGATGAGTCTCGGCGAGCCGGACTTGGCTGCGGGCTACTACCTCTACGCGGGCAGCGCCCGGACCAATCTGCGTCAACGACTGGTACGGCACCAGCGAAAGAGAAAAAAGCACCACTGGCACGTGGACTACCTGATCGCCGGGGCCGAGTCGGTGCGGGTATTTCCCATCCGCAGTTTTCTGGACCTGGAGTGCGCCATCGCCGGGGACTTGTCGGAGCTGGCTGAGGCAGAGGTACCGGGCTTCGGCAGCAGCGACTGCCGCTGCGACTCGCATCTTTTTTATTTTTCCCAAAACCCCTTCCAACAGCGCCGGGTTCTCGACCGCCTGCTGTGGTACCGTCACGTCGGTTTCGAGTCGCTTCGGTGAAGCGCGCTACTCGCGCATGGTGACCAAGGCGTAGCTTCCGCGGCCCGCGTGGAGCCCGATGATGGGCGAGATCTCCTGTACGAAGAGCGGCGGTGAGCCGAACATTTGCTCCAGTTCGGCGGCGAAGGATTGGGCTTCGGTGTAGCTCTCCGCGTGGACAACGCCGTAATACTTGAGTGGCCCCCTCCGTTTGACCTCCTCCGCCAAGGCGAGCAGTCGACGACGAGCCTGAGCTCGGGAGAAGGCCTTGCCGATCAGCACCGACTTTCCCTCCTCGTCCAGCGAGACGATGGGTTTGAGGTTCAGCAGGCCCGCAGCCATCCCTTTCAGTGGACTGACCCGCCCGCCCTTGACCATATAACGGAGGGTTTGGACGGAGACGTATATCTTGGTCTTCCGCCGGGATGATTCGATCTCGCGGACCACCTCTTCGTGGCTCTTGCCTGCGGCGATCGCCTCGGCGGCCCGCAGAACCAGCATCGCCTGAGCTCCCGAGTTCAGCCGCGAGTCGAGCACCGAGATCTTCGTTCCACTGAGCCGCTGGGCTTCGCGTAGACTCACCCCGTAGGTCCCCGACAGGGCGGCGGAGACGTGGATGGCGATCACCGACTGGTAGTAGGTGGAGAGAAAGGAGTAGAGCAGCCGGAAATCCTTGGGCGAGGGCTGGGATGTGCCGGGGTAGGGCTGTACGGTGTCGATGTTCTGGTAGATATCCGCCGCCTTGATGGTGATCCCGTCGAGGTAGCGGACCGAACCGAAGTGGATGTTCATCGGCACCACGTGGATCTGATAGTGGTCAATCAGCTGCCGGGGCAGGTCGCAGACCGAGTCGGTGACCAGGGCGATGGGGTACTTTCGATCGTGACTCACCTCGTACTTCCGGACCATGTCGGCGACCTTCTGCTCGGTGATCGTCCCGTATCCCTCGAGTATTCGAAAGACCTCCGCGGGATTGTCGGTGTGGATGTGGACTCGAAGCAGTCCGGCGCCGCCGGCGACGATGAGGCTGTCACCGAGCTCTACCAGCTGGCGCCGCAGCGCTTCGGTGTCCATGGTGCGACCTCTGATCAGCCCCTCGGTACAGTATCGAAAGAGCGGGTACTCTCCGCCGTGGATGTCCTGGTGCAGCTCTTGATCGATCTCTTCGACCTTAGGGCCTTCGGTCACGTGGCCGGAGGCGAAAAACTGGGCTATCCCCCGGAGGAATTCGAAAAATCCCTCCGCACCGGCGTCTACCACGTGGGCATCCTTCAAGACCGACAGCTGCGAAGTAGTACGGTCCAGCGCCTTCTTGGCGGGTTTGATACTCCTGTCGAAAATCAAACGGAAGTCCTCCAGCGTTTTGTGCTTCTCCACCGCCTCTGTCCACTCCCGGATGATGGTGAGCATGGTACCTTCTACGGGCTGGTAGATCGCCTCGTAGGCTCGGCTGACTCCCGTGGAGAGGGCAGCGGCAAAGTCCCGAGGCTTGATACGCTCTTGGGTGGAGAGGCCTTCGCTC